>JACPJO010000004.1 GCA_016187485.1 Candidatus Uhrbacteria bacterium
CCGCAATGATGAAGTTGGAGTCCGAGGTGTCGGTGGCCAGGGTGGCTCCACCGGCGTCACGGCCGACGATCTTCACACGGGCCTGAGAGGTTGCCGTGTTGGGCACGCTCCAGGTGTGGGAGCCGTCGTTGGCGGTGCCAGAGACAATCGTCGAATATGTTTTCCCTCCATCAGCCGAGTACGACAGGACAATATTGTTGATGTTGCCCGCAGAGGTCCACGTGATAGCCACAGAGGATCCGCCATTAACCGTATTCCCCCCGTTGGGAGCAGTAAGCGTCATGGAGTCAGAGATCACCGTCACCGTACTCGCTCCTCCGCCTCCGCCGCTCGAACCACCGGCAGCAAGCCGCAATCCGCTCGCAGCCGAGGACATTGCTGACTCTTGTCCGCCCGTATCAGCCGCCGTTACTTTATAGAAGTAGGTCGTCCCCACGGAAGCCGTGTCATCCGTGAAGCTTGTTCCTGTCACGTCCGATGTATTCACTTGTGTAGAGAAGCTCCCGCCCGAACTGGTGTCGCGGTACACCTCATACCCAACCAAATCCGTAATAGGTGAACTGTCTACGTTGGTCGTCACCGCGGTCCACGACACAACGATTGGGGCAGCATTCGTGGTCGCACTCACGCCCGTTGGAGCAGCCGGCGCAACACCATCGGCAGGCGCCGTGATGCTGAAGACGGTGGCGTGATCAACCGCAATCGTGAAGCGCACCGAAGTAACGTTACTCAAGTTCTCCGCAGGACTCGCTACCACATCACCCTCCGCGTCAAGGAACGTGATCGTCGTTGCTTCGCCGATCCACGCCCCCGTGCTGTCGCGGTACGACATACCGAGTTCGTTCACTTCCGTAAGCGTATCCACTCCTTCTGCCGATAATTCCGCCACCGTAAGCACAATCTCAATCGTAACCGGCAGAGCGAAATCCGTGACATTCGTCCCTCCACCATCGGTAAAGCTGATGTCGAATCCATTACCGATGACATCCGTGCTCCCCGTGTCCGTTACTGCGTTCGTTTCCTCGACCGCAAGAGATCCGGCACTGTCTGATGTGCTCAAGGCTCCCTCTCCTGCCGTCACAGACACGCCAAGCGTATCGTCATCGAAGACGCCGCCCGAGGAAGGTGTGATCGTTTGCGTGCGTGGATTGGC
This sequence comes from Candidatus Uhrbacteria bacterium, assembly GCA_016187485.1. NCBI lineage: Bacteria > Candidatus Uhriibacteriota > Candidatus Uhrbacteria bacterium. The sequence goes on from JACPJO010000004.1 coordinate 1,154, forward strand.
CAAAGAAACAGTCGAGACAAGGGCGATTGTGTTATTCGAAGACGTCGGTGAACCACTACTAACTGTGATGGATGAGAGTGTTACGGCCGCGTACCCCGGAGCAATACCTGTAAGCGTCCATGTGCCATCGGAAACGGAAAGCGCGTAGGTTCCATCCGGGTTGACAGGCACCCCCATCTCTCCGCCACCTGTACGCACGGCCGAGACGAATCCCGATGTGGCCGCCGAACCTCCCACCGTTACAGAGCCGCTGATGGAACGATTGGTAATGGAACCTGTGAGGTTTTGTGTGGCGCTTGCCGACACGATGAGCGTGATCGGCTCGACAAACATGCCATATTTATAAGCGGTCATCTGGTACGTTCCATCTGGTAACTGGATGCTGAACGCTCCCAACGAGTCCGTGCTGTCTCCCACATGGGTGCTCGCGTTCGACACTTCCACCCACGCATCCGCAACAGCGCCGCTCGTGGTCGAGAGAGTTCCCGTGATTGTTCGCAAGGTTGGCAGCACCAACTTGATCGTTTCACTTCCGTCCACCGTGAGGATGCTTGAAGCAATCGTCGTGCTTCCACTGTCGCTTTGGATACTGCTCGAACCGAAGCGGAACATCTGCGTCATGGCCTCAACACGATATGAACCGCTCGGCACCGAAAGGGTCGTCGAACTGCCGGACGCAAGATAGGTATTCGCTCGAGTTCCTGTCGTTGTGTTCACAAGCTCGATGAAGAGATCATTCACGGAAGTCAGCGTGCCTGCAGCATTTTTGACATTCACCGTAATGGTGTTTGGCGTATCCATGACAACGTCTATACCCGTCTGGTTTGCCGATGTGGTATTCACCCCAGTGACAAGAGGAAGGTTGCCGTAACTCGGCGAGCGAGCTTCCACGACATATCCCGACCCCGCGGGGACGTTGATCGTATAGACGCCGCTTGAGTTAACAGGCGTTTGGTTGAAGTTCGTCCCGTTTTGGACAGTAACAAACGCATTCGTGATCGGCGTGCCGCCACTGCAACTCGATCCACCTCCCGCTTTGATACAGACGGTGCCCGTAACCGTTCGGAACGTCACGGAGCCTGCAGAGAAGTTGATACCACTCTGATCGCTTCCACTTACGATAACCGTCTGGGCAGGAAGCTCACCGTATCCGGGGATAAACGCGCGCACGCTGTATGTGCCATTGCCGACATAGAGTGTGTAGTTTCCATTCGCGTCCGTCATGGAGCCGGCGTTCGTCGAACCACCGCAGTTCGCCGTGCAGAATGTATACACCGACGCTCCTTGTACCGCGTTCGTGCCATCCGTTACCTGTCCGGTAATGACCGTCGTTGGCAAGCTGATTTCAATCACGACCTGTAATGTCGCCACCGTTGAGCCGCCAACGTAGATATTGCCGGACGCATCAACCACAACCGAAGTTTCCGGCGGAGGCGGCGCGCCAAAGAGGAACGCTCCCACGCGGTAAGACCCCGGGGTAATGGCGAGCGTTGCTGTTCCGTTGATGCCTGCCGGTGCAAACGTGCTGAATCCACCCGTTACGGAGTTGGCATAGATCATCGCGTCTGCGACGGGAAGGTCGCTCGTGTTTTGAACCAAGACCGGAAGCGTGTTTGTGGCGGCCGTGAGCGTAAAGAGCACCGTGCCGTCATTTGCCGTCCCGCTTGTTTCCGTTACCGTCGCACCGGAGACTGTTACTTCTAGAGGCGACGAGACGACGTAATCCGGAGAAGTGGGTTGGACAAACGTCCCCGTCCCCATTTCCATATGCGGACCCACACCGATAAACCACGTTCCGTTTCCAAGACGCAACGTCACATCATCACTCCCATCCGTTGAAGCGATCTCCTGCACGGTGAATCCAGAAGAACCGCCCGCAAACACATCAACATTCTTTCCTGTAGCTCCAGAAACGTTCACCGTAACTGCTGTAAGACTCGCTGCAGAGGTGAGCGTGACGCTCGCCGTTTCCGCTCCATCTACCCAAATCGGCATCGGATTGGGTATACCGACAAATTGCGTACTATCAAGCGTCACAAACGCATCGGTAGATAGCATATAGTTGCCATCGTTGAGACCACTGAAGGTCGCTGTCGCTGTGCCGCCAGAGAACGTCGTGCTTGTTGCCGAAACCTGTCCCGACATCGGTGAACCGAGGTATGCCGTTAAGGTCCCTGCATTTGCCGATCCAGCAGTGAACGTGACAACAAGACTATTGTCTCCGGCCGCATTGATATAAAACGGCATGGATGTCAGTGATTCTTGCAGAGTCGAACCGGCCATTGTTGTGATCGCAACCGTGTACCCCGAAGTGTCCGGCCCGCGCGGCGAACTGGGATTCACAATTCCTGAAAGGTCGATGTGCAAGAAATCATTTTCTTCTCCAACCATGCACGGATCGGTGCTGCCGGCTGCGCAACGTGTAGCAATGGTGGGCTGGATGGTTACAGTACGAGCTGAAACGTTCGCCACAACGGAGCTGATACCGACCGTACCGGGGCCTGGGCCGTTGATATCGCTATTTGCCGGACTCCCTGTCATGGCGACAACGTTCGTCACATCAAACCCTTGCGGGAACGTGAGAATGAGTTTGCCGCTGTTTGCCGAGGAACGAATTTGTTGCGTAATCGGTACGTCTACACTGACATTCGAGGTCGCGCTCACCACGGGACTCCCGAGCATGATCGCCGGTTGCGGAACAAACGCGAATGAGGTGAACCCTGTCGGGTTATCCCATGTGTTGCCAGAGAATGTCGCGCCGGGACCCGATTGAACACCACTTGATTCATCCATCACCACGCCGGAACCGGAGTTGACGCTTGGATTGATCGTGTTGCCGGCCATGTCGGAGACGCCGCTCAAGGTAACGGTAAATGTATTGCCTTCCGTAAGCGAGACGCCATTCAACGTCGCCGTCATGTCGACCGAATCATAGGTAATGGTATTGCCTCCAAGAGACGAAAGCGGGACAGATGTTGAGATGGGGCTCTGGAGTGTCCAATTGGCGACGTTCGTTACTTGCGAAGAATTGACGGGTTCAGTGAATGTTACGTTGACGCTGCTCTCCGTGGCCGTAGCAAACGAAACTTGCGGCGCGGTCGAGTCAGCACCGCCGGTCGTAAACGACCACTCGTAGCGGTTGTTTGCCGTTCCATCGTTGTCCTGCAAAGAGACGCCAGAGACATTTTGAATCGGACTTGCGGAACCGGCCGCAAGAAGGCGAACGGTATACGTTGTGTTCGGCGAAAGAACGTTGTTTGCTGTCAACTGAATCTCACGGAAGTCGGAGTTGTAAATAACCGATGCGGGCACTTGATCGCTCCCGACGAGGAGAAGCGCGGAAGTCGTCGTAACTGTTGAAGCAAGTAGGGCATCGTCGGTTGTCGCAAGAATGACGACATTGCCGACCGGCACGCCCGTCGCCGATGTCGCCGGCTCACGACCGATCACAAGCGGACCCGTCGCATCCACCCCCGAGGCGATGGTGAAATTGATGATGAAGGGCGAGGCAAGCGCAACGGCGTCGGAAGATGTAACACCCGTTCCTACCGTCAAGCGATACGCGCTCCCGGGGGTGAAAACAACACCAGAGACGTCTATATCCACCGAATCGTTCGAGAGCATGATCGTGCGGGCGGAGAAGTTTCCATTGACGAGCGTCACCGCCGCATTTGCCGTAACGTTAAAGAGCGTGATATTTGCCGCTGTGAAACTCGCGGTGGCCATACTTCGCGAGAAGTTCACGCTGAACTGCGAGGCGTTTGATGGAACGGATGTTGAACCACCGTTCGGATATCCCCCAACAACCGTTGGCGGCGCCGCGGAAGCGGATGTCATGCTCGCGTTCGGCGTAAAAGAAAGCGTGAAGTTTGATGCAAGAGGATTGCCGGCGATGTCCGTCGCACCGGTCGTAACCGTAAGTGTGTGCGCAACAGCCAAGAGCGGCAAAGTTGTAATGGTACAGATCGTGTCCGCCCCTGTCGTCGCAGAAGGATTGTAAGTAACCGTCGCACAAAGATTGGTGCCCGGAGCGCTATCGCGCGTAACCCTCACCGTTGTCGTCGTGATCGTGGAAGCGCTCATGGCTTCGCTGAAATCAACACCAACCATCGCAAGATCCACCGGCACGGCGTTTGCTGCAACAGATGCAGCATTGGGGAAACTATCAATGACCGTCGCCGGTGTTGTGTCTCCGCTCTGCTGGTTATTGCCAAATGATCCGGCGAATTCCGGACTCGAGCTCGTATTCTGCGGGTTGGGCGAGCTCATGAGCACGAAGTCGCTTGCGTTGTTGTTCGTGTCGTAGGAGTTTCCCGACGAGACATGCTCGCCGGAAGTCGCCATCGAAGTAGGTGTGGCAAAAGCCGATGCTTTGCGCTCGAGACTTGAACCGAGGACGAGATCGGGCGTCACAGCAGCCGCCTCATTCACCGTCGAAGAACCCCAGCCAAGCTTGTCAACCACATCGGTATTCGCCTGCGCCGAAAGGCTGATATAAACGGCGCCGTTGGAGACAAGTTGCGCGAGAGAGCCGTTATACGTCGCGTTTGCCGCCACCGACCCGGAGTACATGGTAGAAGCGATCAAGAAATATCCATTCGGTTGAATGGAGCTCGTAAGAATCGTCAAGGCAACGTTCGTATCCGTCGTCGTCGCGCCATTCCAGAGGTGGAGCCGCAGAACCGGCGAAGATGTCGTACCGACGGAAAACGCCGTCATCGATGGGTTGTAGAGTTCAACGAATTCATCTTGCGCGTTCGTGGAGGAACCGAGTTTCACTTCACTAATCTTGATGCTCGGCATGAGCGTAACGGTGGTGGGTGTGGCAGCGTTTCCCACAACATCCATCACGCTCGAAGTTACAGCAACCGTGTTGCCGGAACCCGTAGCAATCGTAGCACCCGAGGCAACAAGTTCGACGCCATTTCCAAAGTAGTTCACGCTCGTGATCGTCGAGTTATCGGCGGGAGCAGATGTCGTGAGTGTGAAATTTCCCGCAATCGCCGTTGCTTGAGAAAGACGCTCATTAAAATCCACAATCACCTGCGTCGTACTATTCACGTTAACGCCAATAACTTGCGGTCCGACGGTATCTTCCGGTGTTCCATACACAGCAACAGGCGTTGTGCCGCATGCTTCTGCAGATGCCGGTGGAAACGGTTGGTTGAATACGGCGCCCGTCGCGCACGCGATGCTGAAATCCGCGTTCGTGCTATTCAGGTTTCCAACAAGCGTGAGAACAACATTGGGGGAGTTGAGTGTATGCGACACGCTCGCGATGGCAATCGAATTTGCTCCGGATACGTTAAAATCCGACGCTTCGAGAGCCCCATTCGAACCATTGTTCACCGGTTGGCTAAATTGAAGGCTCAACACCGCCTGCCCATTTTTCCAAGACTGGACCGAGAACGTAGGTGCAACAGCTCCTGCCGTTTCCGGCTGGCTTATGATGGCAAGAAACGCAAAACCAACCGCGGCAATGAGTATGAACACCCAACCGCGTTTGGCAGCTCCGACAAGCTGCTTGGACATAAGCAAAACGTAAAAAAGTAACTTTTTGTTAAAAGATGACTTCATTCTACCCTTTCGTGAACAATTTATCCCAAAGTTATCCACATCTTCCCATTGCGTTCGCTCTTTGTTCGGTACATACTGCGAATGCAGGGAGAACTATGGCGCTCACAAAAAAACAATTTGAAGTACAAAAGTTCGTGCACGAATTCGAGCGGGAACATGGGTACGCGCCGTCGTATCGAGAAATCGCTGCTGGCCTCGGCCTTTCCTCTCCTGCGACCGTGTTTCAGCATATGAAAGCTATTGCGGAAAAAGTACCAGTATCTGCTATCGCTCTATTGCCGCTTGCGGGAGTTATTACCGCCGGCGAACCCATCGAGGCACTAGAAGAACGCGAGACCATGGCTGTTCCCTCTTCATTCGTGCTCGACGAGGCTAATTCCTACATCCTGCGCGTGAAGGGGCGTTCCATGATTGAAGATGGGATCTTCGATGGCGATTATGTCGTCATTGAGAGAAACCCGTCACCAAAAAATGGCGAGGTAGTCGTGGCGCTTCTCGACAATGCTTACGCCACGCTCAAACGTTTCTATCGCGAACAAGACCGCATTCGCTTGCAACCGGCCAACTCCACCATGGACCCCATCATTATCCGCGGGGACATCAACATTCAGGGCGTCGTCCGCGCCGTCATCCGTAAATTCCAAACTGCCTAGAAATTTGGGCGTGTCGCAAGGCTGGGGCCCTCGTCACCCCACAGCGAGTCATCCCTCACACACTCATCTTCGACCTAGAGCTCGCTGATCCCCAGGGCTCTGGACCGAAGTAAGGGATCACTTTGGTTCAGATCCGGGGCAGGGTCCTCCTCCTTCCCTGCCCCGGAATGTTCTTTTCGTATGTATGTTCATCCTTCATATAGACATGAACAACTACTTCGCTAGCGTGGAGCAGCAACTCGATCCGACTTTGCGAGGAAAGGCCATTGGAATCACAGGCAAGCAGATCGAGCGCAGTGTCATCGCGACAGCTTCCCGCGAAGCAAAGGCACGTGGCGTGAAGACCGCCATGCCCGTATGGCAGGCTCGCCGCCTTTGTCCCGAGTTACTGTTGGTTCCTGGCAGACATCACATCTATGAAGCTATCTCTCGCAAGATTTTCTCTCTCCTTCGCCGTTACACCCACATGGTCGAGCCAGCAAGTATCGATGAAGCGTTCGTCGATCTTACCGCGGTGGCGGCGGACTCTTTGGATGCCGTGGCCATCGCCCAGCACATCAAGCAGGACATCGTGCAGAGTCTTGGGGAATATCTTACGTGCTCAATTGGTATTGCGCCGAACAAACTCGTGGCAAAAATGGCGTCAGACTGTCAAAAACCCGACGGGCTTACGCTCGTCCCACCCTCGCGAGTGGAGACATTCATGCTCGAGAGAAAACTTTCCGATGTTTGCGGTATCGGTCCTAAGACGGTACAAAAGTTGGCCGGGATGAACATCCACTCTATCGAGGCGCTTCAAGGTATGCCTCTACACATCCTCACGGCAGCATTTCACTCCTATGGCACGTGGCTCTATCACGCCGCGCGCGGGGAGGATGACAATCCGGTTGCCTATGAGTCAGAGGCGCCGAAATCTTTTGGTCACGCCCACACGCTTCCCCACAACACACGCGACCCCGACACCATGCGCTGCATTCTTTTTGGGTTGGCAGAGAAGGTCGCGCGGCGGATGCGCCGTGAAGGATTTAGTGCCGAGACGGTGAGTGTGACCATTCGCTATGGTGATTTTCAAACCGTATCGGTAGAAGAGCGATGTCGCACCCCTATGCACGACGGGCTTGTGCTTGGCAAAGTTGGGTGGAGACTTTGCAAACAGGCGCGCGATAAAACGAAGCCGGTGCGTTTGCTTGGCCTATCGGCCGGCGGCCTTGTCGCAGGAAGAATGATGCCCTTGTTTCTCAAAGACCAAAAAACCGAGCGCGTCGTGGATGCTCTGGATGCCCTTTCGCATAAACGCGGCCGATCTCTCTGGTCCCGCGCCGGGTTTATGAATAACTAGAAGCTCCCTTTCAGGACTTGATTCGCGCTGGGGTTTTCGTCGTAATCTTTTGGTTCCAATGTCACAAGCACCTGGAGAAAATCATCATATGTCTCGCCGGGCTCTCCGACCCACAGCATGCCCCAACTGCCGTCTGCATTATGGACAAGCGTGCCTGTCGAGATGAAATCGAACGGATAGGGTCGAATGAGCCACGCCTGGTATTGAAATCGCGTTGTATCCATGTCGGGAAGACCGCGCGCCAGCACCGTGTGCTTAAAGAAACCGTTTTCAAAGACGCGCTTTGCCGTTGCGCTTGCTCCTGTATCACCCACGGCGGTAAGTTCTGCCGTTTCCGGAATCCCACGCGGCGTTTCCCGGCGAGTCGCCGTGTCCTCCGGAGATGTTTCCGTAAGTTCGGAAACAATGTCATCTGCGCGGGGAATGCGTTCTTCCTCCTGTGGCGGCGCACGGCGGAAAATAGCTACACCAATCACAAAGACAAAAAGAATAGCCAGAAGTGTAAGTCCCGTGGTCACCCACACGGGTGTGCGCGCCGATGTGCCTCTATACTCCTGTCTCATACAGATTTCACGGCATCCGCTACCGTGCGCGCCAAATTCGGGTGGAAGACAGACGGGAGAATCTCCGCAGCCGTTGGATGCGCAATAAGGTCTGCTACCGCATGCGCTGCGGCTAATTTTGTTTCACTTGTGAAAGATTTTTTGCGCCCCTCAAGCGCTCCCAAAAATATTCCGGGGTACACAAGCGCATTGTTCACTTGATTGGGAAAATCCGATCGTCCGGTCGCCACTACAGCAGCTCCACCCGCCAGCGCTTCTACCGGCATAATCTCTGGCGTAGGATTTGCCATAGCAAACACGATCGCTTTCGGCGTCATCGTGGCGATGTCCTCCGCACGAAGAAGCCCTGGCTGGGAAACGCCCAAAAAGACATCGCTCCCGCGGAGGGCCTCGGCAAGCGTGCTCCCCCATGACGTTGCATCCCGATCAAAAGCGCGTGTTGCGAACGCTTCCTTATATGCGTTCATTCCTTCCATGCGTCCTGGCGTAATCACCCCTTTCGTATCAAGCACGCGCAGATGCAAAGCACCGGCATCCAACAGGAGGTGCGCACTCGCCAGCCCCGCTGCGCCGGCACCATTAATCACTATACGGACATCTTGGATCGCCTTCCCCACCACGTGGAGCGCATTTAAAAGCCCCGCCAGCACCACAACAGCGGTTGCGTGTTGGTCATCGTGAAGTACCGGAATATCAAGTTCGCGCGACAAACGCTCCTCTACTTCGAAACATCGCGGCGCCGCAATATCTTCCAAGTGGATAGCGCCGAATGTCGGCGCGATATGTTTTACCGTCTCCACAATGACGGACGCATCTTGACTGTCGATAAGAATCGGCCAGGCATCCACGTTGGCAAATTTTTTGTAAATCACCGCCTTCCCCTCCATAACCGGCAACCCCGCTTCAGCGCCAATATTCCCAAGTCCAAGCACGGCCGACCCATCTGTCACAATGGCCACGCTCCTGCCACGCATAGTGAGATCCCACACACGCGACGGATCCTTTGCGATGGTCAGGCATGCTTCTGCAACACCCGGTGTATAGGCGCGGGCCAAGTCCTCAACCGTCTCAAGCGGCACGCGCGAAGCAATTTCAAGCTTTCCGCGATAGAGCTCATGCATGGCAAGAGATTCTTCAGAGATAGACATAAAAATTATACATCACGTAAAAAAGAGACCGGGGCTTTTTTCATTGACGCACGCTCCCCCGCCGTATCGAGAACGATCGTTGGTTCTTCGTATCCATCTGCGTCCCTGCGTGGCAGAGAGGCCGCAGGGACAGATCGCAAGCGAACTTCCTCAAAAAGTGCGCGCGGTACTTCGGAAAGAAACATGGACGGCTGGTGGACAAAGTAAGATTCTGTTCCATCCGTCAGGGGATACGTGAGCGTAAGGCGGTGGCGCGCACGTGTGACCGCCACATAAAACAAACGGCGTTCTTCCTCGATGGCATCTCGATCTTCAAGCGCGCGACGATGCGGAAACGATCCATCCTGCAAGCGCATGAGAAACACGTGGTCCCACTCAAGACCCTTTGCCTGATGAATGGTGGAGAGGACAAGGCGGTCCTCGACCGGTGCGCCCGTCTGGCGTGCCGCCTCATAGTCGTCGTGGAGTGTGACTTCTGCCAAAAAATCCACAAGCGTGTCGAACGATTCAGCAAACAAGGCAAACTGTTCAATATCCTCCAGACGCTCGGCGGCATCAGGATATTGTGCGCGCATGTATTCCTGATAATCCGACCGCGCCACGGCGCGGATCATTTCGGCGGGAAGCGCCTCGCGCGAAAGATCGCGTGCCACACGCAGGTATCCATTCCATCCAGCCCCTGCGCGCGGAGGCAGCGACAAAGGTTCCTCAAACACGCGCTCCCAGCTGTCCACATGGCGCACGCGCGCAAAAACACTCGAGGCTGTCACCGGCCCAATGCCCGCCTGGTGAGAAAGAACGCGCAGCCACGAAGGCTCATCTTGAACGTTTGCCCGTATGCGCAGATACGCAAGAATATCCTTTACATGCGCGCGTTCAAAAAATCGTAGACCTCCACGGTACTCATAGGGGATTCCAAGCCGGACAAGTTCCATTTCCAATTGTTGGCTGTGAAAAGCGGAGCGAAAGAGTACGGCCATCTCTCGCAGAGATGTTCCTCCCTTCGCTTGTTTATCAATCTCTGCAGAAAGATACTTTGCCTCTTGCAGGGGCGAGCCCGTCGCCACAAGAGAAGGGCGCGCGGCCGAAGCGCGCATGGCACGGAGCGTTTTTTCATACTGCTCCGTGTTGTGCGTGATGCTCGCATTGGCAAGTGAAAGGATTTCTGGCGCTGAGCGATAGTTGGCCGTCAGATGAAACGTACGCGTACCAGCAAACCAAGTAGGAAAATCCAAGATGTTGCGCACCGTCGCGCCGCGAAACGCATAAATACTCTGCGCATCGTCGCCGACGACCAAAATATTTTTGTGCAGGGAAGCCAAGCGCCGCACAATCGCTCCTTGAATCAAGTTTGTATCTTGAAATTCATCTACCAAAACATAGCGAAACTGCTCCGCGAGCTGATGCGCAACCTGCGCATGTGTCTCGAGAAGTTCGTGGAAAAAACACAGGAGGTCATCGAAATCCATGAGGTTGCCCATGCGCTTCTTTTCCGTATATCGTTTGGCAATCTCCTCAAGTGTAGGGGTAAGCGGTGCCCAAGAGACGTAGTTCTCCTCCACAACCTCCCGCAACGTCCGGCTGCTGTTGCGCCCAAAACTCACCATGGAGTGAATCACGGCCGCGGAGGGAAATCGCGTCTCCGCAGCATCAGGTTTTACTTCTTTAAGACACGTGCGGATGAGCAATTCGGAATCGTCGCCGTCTAAAATCGTAAACGAAGGAGAAAACCCAAGCTCGGGCGCAAAGCGACGAAGCATCTTGTGCGCGACAGAGTGAAAAGTTCCCGACCACAGACCGCGGGCTCCTTCCCCGCAGAGGCGTTCAATGCGGCCTGTCATCTCTCGCGCAGCTTTGTTTGTGAACGTGAGAAGAAGAATCTCCTGCGGAAGCACACCCTCTGAAAGAAGGTGGGCCACGCGATACGTGATGGCGCGCGTCTTTCCCGACCCAGCACCTGCAAGAACAAGCACGGGCCCGTCCCCGTGTAGCACCACGTCGCGCTGTTCGTCGTTCAGACTGGTTTCAAGATCGAGGGCAGGCATAGGTGAGGGGAAGTATAGCAAACCGAAGGAGTCGAAAACCAGCCGTGCGGCTGGTTGAGATAAGGAACGTGTTCTAGATATGTTGGGCAGCCAGGCGAAGAGCGGCATGCAGGTCCTTGATCCGACGGACGCGGCACGCGCGTGCAGCATCTTCCATACACCCGACAAGACCGGGGATGGTGCTGCGCCGACGCAAGGCCTTCCGCTCCCACCACAGACCGCGCGCCCACTGACGTGCGTCGTGAACTCCGTGGCGCAACTCCGCCCACGGGATGCACGCGTCGGGCAGACGCCGCACCTCGATCGTACCCACCAGCGTGCGCAGAGACGCCAGCTGCATGAGCCCGAAGTGCTGGATCGAGATGCCAACAACCTGCGCCTGATACCGCGCCACCAGCTCCTTGGGCGGCCGAGGATCCTGGCTCGACTCGGCCAGACCGATCATCTCCTGCAGATCGCGGGCCATGTGTTGCGTCAGGTGTTCAACCGGGCGCGGGTACACGGCCAGCAGATCCCGAGACGCCGCATCCATCTGCTCGTAGAGCGACCGCAGGGTTTCGCTGTCACCCCAGTGGCGAGACAGAAGCGTCATCCAGTCGTTCACCTGGCGACGCAGAGCGTCCAGGAAGCCGAGCAGCGCGTGGCGCTTGGCGAGCAGGACGGCCCGCCGGGGATCGAGCCACTCGTGCACGGCTTCGATCTCTTCCCGGCGCACGCCCAGGTGCTCGGCCGAAGCCGAGAGCCGCGCCAGGTTGGCACTCCAGTTGCGCCGCTCCGTCCGATCATGAGCAAAGACCGCATCCCCCATGAGCTCGCGCGCACGCGCAGCACGCGGACCCTGCACAGCCCGCAGAAGGTCGAGAAGTCCGGCGACGCGCTTGGCGTAGACGGCATCTCGCTCCCGCCGGGCGCTCTCGGCAAGAAGGGCGTCGCTCCAGAACAGGGCAAGCTCGGAGAGGCCGAACTCGATGGTGGGCATCTCCACGTTGTCCATCTTGGCTTCCACGCGGTTGCACATCTCGATGGCCTCGGGCAGACCGCGGCAGCAGACGAACATCTGCCGCCGGTCATCCCAGACCATGACCGCACCACGCCAGATGAACTTCTTGAGCGCCGGGCTGGGCCGGCCGCGCGCCTCCCTGAACGCCGACGACTCGTAGCGCTCGGTGGACAGGAAGACGCCTGGCATCCAATGGATAGCACGGAGATCGTGGACTCCCGCCCGCGACTTGATGCTGGAAAGAACCGTCTCATAACTTGGATCCGACATGACTCTATCTCCAGGGTTGGCGGCAGAAGGATACTGGTTCTGCCTCTAAAGTTCAAACCAGTAAACCAAACACCATAGGCTGTTTGGTTTACCTCAAATACCTTGCCTTGTTCACGTTGTGCTCCTCAAGCGTTTTTGCGTAATACACCTTTCCCTCTGCATCGGTGAGAAAAAAGAAATAGGGGTTGGCTGCTGGCTCGAGAGCGGCACGGATCGCATCAAGGCCCGGATTAGAGATTGGGCCAGGTGGGAGGCCGCGATATTTGTACGTATTGTATGGGGAGTCTATATCGCGATCCGCATAGCTGATTGATGGCGTATCTTTTCCCGTCACGTAGTTAACCGTGGAGTCCGCTTGAAGCGCCATGCCAATATCGAGCCGCCGCCAGAATAGATCGGCCACCAGACGGCGATCTTCGGGTGAGCGAACTTCTTGTTCAAGGATAGATGCCATCGTAAGGATTTCATGCGTCGTGCGGCCGGACGCTTCAAGTGCCGGCGCAAGCTCTTCCAATTTTTCATCCATCTCCCGCCGCAGGCGCTTCACCATGTCTTCTGGAATGACTCCTTTAAGAAAACGATACGTGTCGGGAAAGAGATATCCCTCGAGATCGCGTGTCGCAACAGCGTCCCAGGCAGCGCGCGTCGTCACCCCTTCTGCTTCAAGATAATCTCCCATTTTCGCGAGCGTCCATCCTTCGGGAAATGTAAGGGTAAGTTCTGTGGCTGTAGGGTCCGTCATGCGCCGGAGCACGTCGTGCGTGCTCATGCCAGACTTGAGTGAAAACGCCCCGGGCTGTAAACGTCCCTCGACACGAAGAAGCTTTGCGTAGACTTTAAACAGGAATGGACTCTCAATGATGTCCTCATCTTTAAGAAGCTCTGCAATGAAACTCACGCCTGATCCTTGCTCCACCATCACCGTTTTTTCCACGGCATCCGCGGCCGGGTCGCGAAGCCACAACTCGCGGATCACAAGCCAGCCGAAAAAGACAACAAGAAGAAGAGCAATAAGACGTTTCATAGAATATGATGAGCGCCGCGCGCCGAAAGTTCTGCAATAATTTCTTTGACACGTTGGGCATGCGCATGCGTGGTAACAAGAAGAGCATCGGGCGTGTCCACCACCACAAGGTTGGAAACTCCCAAAAGTGCCACGAGCTTTTCCCCCGTCACATGCACAAGATTTCCGCGGGCATCAATGGTCAGAACATCGCCATGCAATACATTTTCCGTCCGGTCATCTTCCGCCAGTCGCGCATAGAGCGTGTCCCACGCGCCAATGTCACTCCAGCCAAAATCACCCTTGATGATGAGCGCCTGGTTCGGATCGAGCTTCTCAACCACGGCATAATCAAATGAAATGGCCAGCAAACTCTCGAACGCTCCCGCCCGGAGCGCATGCCCCATCTCAGGAGCATACATGTCGAAAGCTTCGAGAAACTTTCGCGGTGTCCACGTAAAGTAGTTCGCATGCCATAAATAATCTCCGGCCTCAAGGTATGATTTCGCCACATCGTATGAGGGTTTCTCATGCTGACCACGGAAGGTATAGACCTCCACCCCATCTTTCTCCGAGACACGGGGGCCGATGCGTGTGTAGCCGAGGATCGTGCTTGGAAACGTCGCAACGACACCGATGTCGAGAAGCTTCCCCGTCTCTTCGACAAGACAACCCGCGACACGGAGGCAGTCGAGAAACTTCTCCTCGTCGCGAATATAGTGATCGCTTGGGATAAACACCATCGGCTCGTCGGGCGCAATGGCAAAAAGCGCCATCGCAGCAAAGCCCATCGCCGGTCCCGTATCTCGTTTCACCGGCTCGACAATGATGCGATCGGCGGGGACATCGGGAAAGAGCTCTTGGATCATCGAAGCAAACGCGGGTGAGGTGGAGAAAAAAATATCTTCCGATGCCAAAAGCCGGAGAAGCCGCCGATACGTGTCCTTGAGGAGCGGCTCTTCAGAGAGGAGCGCCGTAAATTGCTTTGGCCGATTCGCACGCGAGAGCGGCCACAGCCGCGTCCCCACTCCGCCGGCCAGAATCACAGCTTTCATACGAAACGCAGAAAAAACAGAATGGCAAGGAGGGCTGTACCGTACGCCACGAATCCGCCGACAAGAAGTCCCGCAAGAATGTCAGACCAGTAATGTAGTCCCGCGTAGACACGCGCAAAAAGAATCCCTATCGAGAGGACAAAGGCGCCCCAAAAAAATAGGCTGCCGCCCATAGCGGAGAATATCAAGATGGTTGCGCACAACGAGGCGTGGCCAGAGGGAATGGAGGTTGTGGCCACACGCAAACGAAATAACGGGCGCAGATGCTCACGCTGAAACGGACGTTTGCGTTTAATACCTGCTTGGATGGCAATGACGACAAGCTGCGAGAGAACGACAGCAACCCCATAGACGGCCGCGCCCTTTACGTCACGCCAAAAAAATCCGAGAGGAATGGCAACAAGAACAAATGGGAGATCGCGCGCGACAAAGATCGCGAGTCGGTCTAGCCACCGCCGCCTTCCCGCTTGGTTGTGGATCACGCATGTAAGCCGGTAATCGAGATCGGATAACATCATAGAAGCGGCTGCCCCGTCATCTCTGGGGGTTGAGAGATACCAAGTACGGATAACATCGTCGGCGCCACATCAGCAAGCATACCCACCGGCGGAACCAGCGACAAGTCACCATTGGGAATTTCCCCCACAGGAGACGCCTGCCCCTCGAACGCTTTGCTCACCACAATAAAGGGGACGGGGTTGGTGGAATGTTCTTTGTCAATCTCGCCAGAGACGACATTACGCACCTCCTCGGCATTCCCATGGTCTGCGGTCACAAAAAGCACCCCACCCTGATCGAGCAGAGCATCGGCGATTTTCCCGATGAAGCCATCATCCACTTCAAGAGCCTCAATGGTCGCTTCCAAATTTCCCGTATGCGCCACCATGTCAGGATTCGCAAAGTTTGCCACCATCACATCGAATTTCCCCGCACGGATTTCCTTAAGGAGACGGTCTGCGATCTCTTTTGTAGACATCATCGGTGTTTCGTCGTACACCGAAACCTTTGGCGAGGGAACAATCACGCGCTCTTCCCCCTTCACGGCCGCTTCCTTCATGCCGTTAAAGAAAAACGTGGCGTGCGCATACTTTTCTGTTTCGGCGATGTGGAGCTGTTTCAAATCCTGTTCCGCAATCACCTCGGAGAGCGTGTGTTTTATTTCCTGCGAGGGGAACGCCACAACGACGGGAAGGTTTTTCTCGTACTCGGTCATTGTCACAACAAAAATATTTGGGATGTAGTTCCGTTTGAACAGCTCAAATCCCGGGAGACAAAAAGCTTTAGTGATCTCGCGCATACGGTCAGCACGGAAATTGAAAAGGACAACGGCATCACCCTCCTTCACTGTCGCAAGGGGCTTATCTCCGTCCACCAACACGGTGGGTTCAAACTCCTCATCGAAAACTTCTTCCGCGTAGCTTTCTTTAATAGCTCCTAAAGCGTCTTTCGCATACACGCCTTCCCCTTTCACCATAGCGTTGTAGGCTTTCTCGACACGATCCCAGCGATTATCTCGATCCATCGCATAGTAGCGGCCGGCAAGCGTTGCTAAGACGCCCACTTTCAATTCCTTCATCTTCGTTTGAAGAGCGGTAACGAAATCTGCACCGGCGTTATACATAGTATCGCGGCCGTCCAAGATCGCGTGCACCGCCACATGTTTGCACGATTGTTGTTTGCACAGCGCCAACAACGCATGGAGATGGTCATCCATGCTGTGCACACGGCCGGGACTCACCATGCCGATGAGATGCAGTGTGCCTCCAGAACTTTTCACAAATGCTGCCGCTTGAAGAAACGCCTCGTTCTCAAAAAAACTTTTGTCTTCAATCGCTTTGTTGATACGTGGAAGCGTTTGGTAGTACACGCGCCCGGCACCGATCGCCAAGTGTCCCACCTCGCTGTTGCCCATTTCCCCCCACGAAAGACCGACCGCTTCACCCGACGCGCGAAGCGTCATGGCGGGATAATGCTGAACAAGCCGCTTGAGATTCGGCATCTTAGCTTGCGAAACGGCGTTTCCTTCCCCCGCGGGCGCAATGCCGAAACCGTCAAGAATCAAAAGGACAGCGGGCTTGGGTCTTCTTCCATTCATACGAGCGCCATTCTACCCGTTTTTCTCCAGATACGCGAGGTAACAGGGTCGACAAAAGATTCTGCGATCCCGATAGGTTTGATTGGCGCCAACCATCACCTCCTTGGTACAGCTCGTACAAACCGCCGTTTCAAACTTCCCTGTATTCGATTCCCGTAAGAGATCATTGATGCGTCCAACAAAGTGGCGGGCGGGCGGAGCAAGTCGGTTATTCTTGTAAAACTGAATCTCCGGACGGATCATGGCGAATCGTCGACGCATGTCTTCGTCATAGATCGGCGCATTCGCCCATATCGTGTCGTCGAGCGCCTCTACACAATCAGGAATTTCCGAAAGTCGTTTGAGATTTGTCGCGGAAGAGAGCTCTGGCCCCATGGCTCCTTCGTCTTCCGGCTCGAATTTGGAAGCGCCAAGTTTCTCCCAGCCGATTTCCTGCGGAGCGGCGAAATAAATCGGCGCGCCTGAGTCGGGGAAATATCCCGGAGACATAGAGAGAGGAAAAAACTCGCCGTACTCGCCTTGATCCAGCAATGCTGTTTTGATCTCATCAAGTTTTTTCCAATAGGTCTCCTCCGAATACGGTTTATTCAAAATGTGAAACTTCTTGCGATAGAGCCCAACGCACCCGAAACAATGTTCGCACTCGATGCACTGCATAGAGTACTCGAGATTTTGCGACGTCTGGCAGTTGTAGGTATAGCGCATCTGCGAACAATGAGCCGGATTCGTGCTGTAAAAACATTCCTGTGAGGTGAAGAGACCAGCACAAAAAGCGCTGTCGCGAGCATTCTCCGATCCGTAGGAAACCCAGAAACAATCTTCGACGCCCTCGAGACAACCGAAGCACGAGTGCAGGCGCGTACACCTCGTGAGGTATTCCCCCGTGCATCCCTCCGCCTGCTCGTTGAAATTCTCCGGCCACACGGCTTGCATCTCCATCATTCGGCGAAATTGATCCTTGTAGACGTTCTGTTTCGAACGGCACGAGAGATCCACGTCGCGCATCCGGCGCTCCCACTCCTCCTTCGTAAGCTGTTCATTCCACCAAAGATACTTTCGATTGCGCTTGTTCGTGGCACCGAAGCAGGATTCGCAATTACGACAGTCGAAGAGAAACGCCGAGCGCATGCAGTCGAAGCTCGTGCGTACGAATTTGCAGTCATAGAGGCGGAACGAATCGGAGACGTTATAGCATTTGTTGATCGAACCGCCGTTCCACCCCTCACTCGAGTCCTCCTCGTCGAAAACCCAATGGGAATAGAGGGAGTTTTTCGACCGGCAGAACATCATGAAGTAGCTGTTGACATCGCCCAGAGAAAACTTCGCAATGCTGTTCTCCGGCTCTTTGACGTTTTTGTCCGCAAGGAGAGGGACAGCAAGTTGAAGGCTCCGAAGCTGATCAAAAAACGACTGATCAAGATTCAAATCTCGGCCCTCGGAGGCAAAATCCTTTTGAAACCACTCCTTATCCGGCAGAACCCGAATACCCGTTGCCGGATGAATAAAGGTGATCACCGGCTTCCCTGTCTCGATATGTTTGTTCCACCACCACTGACCGGCCAAAAAGAATCCAGAACAAATCCACCATCGCGTGAGCGGGCTATACTTCGACGGCGGCACATTGAACTTTTTGTACCACCCGATTTCTTCCTCCGTCATGTTCCACTTTTCTCCCGTCAACGCACAAACCCTCTCGCCCGGTTTTGTGGCATCCAAAATCGCTTTCACTTTCGCGTCGTAACTGGGAGTATGGGACATAAAGTAACTATTCGCCTATTCGCGCGAATTAGAGAAGGTCTATTCGGAGCTTGATATGACTTCCATGTTGAGAAACAAAAGGAAAACCATTTTGGAATTGACGTGTTTTCATACGCCGAAAGAGTAACATCTCAATCTCCTCCTCACAAGACACACTGTTGGACAAACAATCCCTCCTTTCGTGAAAGGAGGGATTGTTTTGTCCCATGAGATGACATGCGGCGGCATGTCAGCTCGTGGGAGCAGGGGCGGCGGAGAGCAAGTTGCTCGATCCGACCGCCCCTACGAAAAAGAATGTGCGCTCTGGCGTTGCACCAGAGGGAGGCTCTACAGGCAGCCGTAGACGTGGAAGTCGTCCACGTACACAGATGCGCCCAGCGGCAGACCGCCGAAGTGCATCGTGATGCGAGCGGTGCCGGGCACGTTCGCCACGGTGCGGTCGAGCGTGAACGGCGTCCACGCGGTCGTGGACACGTTGTAGCTCACCGACCCGGGGTTGCCAACCACCGACGTGACCCAGTTGAAGTGGTCGATGACCTGGAACACACCGCCGGTGAAGGACGTCGTGCTGCGCGCGACGAACTCCACGTGGATCCCGTCTCCGACCGCGAGCCCAATGGCGCTCGGATTGAAGAGGAACTGGAGCTGTTCGGTGTATCCCGGGTTGCCCGTGCCGTTGCCGTCCAGGCGCACGGCGAAGGACCCGTTATGGACCACGCTCGACTGCCGGACCGGCTGCACATTCTGCTCGTAGCCCCAGCCGTCCCCGACGCTTGGGAACGACTGGAACACCTCGGCAGACTCGAAGCTGCCGTTGGTCGTGATCTCCACCTGGGTCCCCGAAGGGCACCAGGCCGGAGGCGGCGCGGGGCAGGTCTCGGTGAGGTCGCCGTCGCAGTCGCTGTCCACGTCGTCGCAGGTCTCGACGGCACCGGGGAACACGTCGTCGTCGCTGTCATCGCAGTCGTTCTCGCAGATCATGTAGCCATCGCCATCGTCGTCGTCCTCGATCCCGGGGATGATGCCGGTGCAGTTGTCGTCCACACCGTTGCAGACCTCGGACTCGCCGGGGTTCCGGCTGCTGTCCGAGTCGTCACAGTCATCCTCGCAGCCCATGTACCCGTCGTTGTCGGCATCCACCTCACCGGACGAGAGCATCGCGCCGTTGCAGTTGTTGTCCTGCCCGTCGCAGATCTCCGCGTTGCCGGGGAAGTTGTCGGGGTCGCCGTCGTCGCAGTCCACCGAATCGGGACTGCCATCGCCGTCCGCGTCGGGTACCGGCGGCTCGGGGGTGGGTTCTTCCGTGGTGTCGTCATCGTCGCCGCAGCCCTCGTCCACGACCGTGTCGCAGTCGTTGTCCACGCCGTCGCAGTCCTCGGTGGCGCTCGGGTGGATGTCCGCGTCCGCGTCGTTGCAGTCCTCGTTGCTGTCGTAGCCGTCGCTGTCGACGTCCACGAGTGCAGGACTGGAATCGTCGTCATCCGCCGGAGGCGAGCTGTTGTCGTCATCGTCGCCGGGCAGAGGCACGTCGGTCGCGTCGTCGTCATCGGACGGACTCGAATCGTCATCGTCGTCGCCCGGGAGCGGCACGGTGGCGTCGTTGTCGTCGTCATCGCTGGACGGACTCGAGTCGTCGTCATCCGCCGGAGGCGAGCTGTTGTCGTCATCGTCGCCGGGCAGAGGCACGTCGGTCGCGTCGTCGTCGGACGGCTCGGTCGAATCGTTGTCGTCGTCATCGGGAAGCGGGACGCTGTCGTTGTCGTCGTCATCACTGGCCGGACTCGAGTCGTCGTCTGCCGCATTGTCCTCGTCCTCGGCCGCCGGTTCGTCCGGCAGGTCGTTGTAGGAGAGAAGGTTGCAGGCGGAGAGGGTGGCCGTGCACAGCAGGGCCAAGATCAATCGCAGGTTCATCGTGGTCTCCAGGCAAAGGTCGCGAACGCATGAAGCGTCGGGACCGGGGGTTTGTCTCACTCGTCACTCCAAACCTGCTAACAACACGGAGTGTTGTCACAAAAAACAGGTCTGGAATGACGAGGTTTTTCAAAGAACGAACGGCTAAATTTACCAGAAAATGGCCATTTTGTCAAGGAATTAGATACCTCCTCTTTAAATTCTCTCTAAGAGGTCACTAAGTGAGAAAAAGTGGGGTTGGTAGGATTAAAGATCTAAAATAAGTACAAAAAGTCTTCCAGACAGTATTTTCTCTCTAAGTGATGACTTAGAGAGAACGAGGAACTAAAAAGCACGAAACCTCCCGAGGGGGAGGTTTGAGGAGAGAGAAGAAGGAACGAAAGGACAGGAAAGAACAATTGCGGCCTGGGAGGGGCGAGGAGTCCGAAGACCCCCGCCCCTCCCTTCGCCTGCCCGCTACTGGACCGTCGGGCAGTCGTCCTCGGCCAGCGGGATCAGGTCCCGCTCCGACTGCGTGGCGGGCGTGGTGCTGTCCCAGCAGACCCGGACGGCCATGGCGTAGCCGGGCGGGATGCCCTGGATGGCGCAGCCGGCGTCGAACATGCAGGCGACGTCACGCGTGTCGGCGTCCTCGCAGGCCAGGTCGGCCCACTGGGAGTCGAACGCCCCACGCAGCGTGTGGCGGTACAGCGTGCAGCCGTCGCCATCGCCATCGGCGTCCGCGTCGAGCTCGACCTCCCACCAGGACTCGTTGTCCGACAGTTCGGGGTTGATCCCGAGGAACTGCCAGTCGGCGTTGCCGCCCCAGCCGTAGCCGACGCTCGAGATGTCGTCCGCGTCGTCGGTCCAGTCCACCGTACCGGCGTGGAAGTAGCTCACGTTCGAATCGGGATCCGACAGATAGACGTCGCCGATCTCGTTGCGGCCATCGCAGTCCCAGTCCTCGGACCGGTCCACGCCGTCGCACGGGTCGCCCTCCGCGGCGTCGTTGTCGTCGTCGTCCGCGGGGGGCTCGGTCACGTCGTCGTCGTCGGGGAGCGGGGGTTCGGTCGCGTCGTCGTCGTCCGCGGCCGAGTCGTCGTCGCCGGTGTCGCTGTCGTCGTCGCCATTGAGACCCAGGTCGTCGGCCGACTTGAGGTCGGCCCAACCCGGGCAGCCGGTGAGGACGCAGGCGAGCAGGAGGTTGCAGAAGAGGGGCCAGTTGTGGAAGTGCGTGGTGCGCATGGGTTCTCCAGGGTGCGGAAAGGCCTTGTGAAGAGCCTCCGCGGGTTTGATGGGGCCGTCTCCATGCGCAGGAGCGGGGCCCGGGGGATGCCCAATGAAGGGCGGGGATTCCGTAACTGGGGGGGCGAGGGACAAGAATGACGCAAGAAAAAATTTTAAGCGTCCTTCGTCCCCCCAGAGAGAATGGCGACCGAAGTCGCCGAAGAAGAAAGGGGGCCGCACGGCACGGGGGTTGGACCCGTACCGCGCGGCATCTGTCTGTTCGAGACCCGCGATTCGCGGGGTGGGCCTAGCTGGCCGCGGGGGCAGCCGGAGCGGCAGGCGCTGCGGCGGGGGCCGGCGGCGTCCAGTCGGCCGGGACCACATCGAGGGCGGGCGCCTTGTACACGCTGTGCCGACGGGTCGCCCCGAAGGTCAGTCGTGCGAGGATCCGCCCCGAGGGGTCCGACTCGTCCTCCAGGTACATGACGTTGCCGATCGCGGCGCCGATCTCGAATCCCAGGGTCGGCACGAGTGCCGACTGCAGGACGGGGATGCGGAACCGGAACCGTGCGGCGAGGATGAAGTCGGGGGACTCGTGGAGTCCCTGTCCCTCTTCCCAGCCGCCCGACGTGTACTGGCCACCGACGCTCCCGCCGATGGAGAAGACGGTGCCGGCCGCGAACTCGGCGAAGAACCGCCCACCGATGCCCCACCCGTACCCGTTGTCGTTGCCGGTCAGACCGTCCAGGACGCCGCCGAAGCAGTGTCCCTTCTGGGGAGCGCAGAGGCCACCGGAGACGGAGACGTTGGCGTAGACCGCCCACGGGAATCGCAGGTAGGCGTCCTCGCCGTTCACCTCGGCCGAAGCGTCGGTGCCGACCATGCCGAGGAAGCCGCCCTCGATCCCGAAGTACGGATCGGGGTCCTGCCCGACGTTCTCCTCGAGCGCCGTCAGACGCTTCTCGCCGTTGGCGAGCCGGACGTCCTGCTGCTCGTCCTTGTGCTCGCCCTTCTCGAGGCGTTCCAGGATGTCGTCCAGGTTCGTTGCGAGGGTGGCGAGATCGGCCGTGAGCGTGCCGATGGCGGCCGTGTTGTCCGACGTCGCCGTCTGGATCGCCGACATCGCGTTCTCGATCCCCTTGATCCGCGGCTCCAACTCCGTCTTGATGGCGGCCGGGAGTCCCTCGACCTTGAGCTTGAGCTCGTCGAGGACCTTCTGGTTCGCCGTCAGCCGGATGCTGTTCATCTGGCTCTCGTAGCGCTCGGGGCTGACGCAGGCGCCGTGGAAGCTCTTGAACGGGGAGGGCTTGAACCCCTCCTTGCACTTGAGCTTGCAGTTGGCCGCGTCGTACTCGGTCGTCGTCGCGTTCTCGTTGGCGATCTTCTGGAGCACCTCGGCGACCTTCGCCTTCGCCGCCGCGTCCTTGCCCTTGCACGCGCAGTTGGGGTCGGGCACCACGGGAGCCACGTTCGTGCCGGCCGGCGCCGGGGAGGCGGGGGGCGGGACGATCTGCGGGGCGGGCGTGGCGCCGATGGCGGGAGCCGGCGTCGCGGGGGCGGCGGCCGGGATCTTGGGAGCGGGGACGATCGTGGGGGCCAGAACCGCCGCGGATGCGGCGGGGGCGGCCTGGGACTGCTGCGCCCAGACCTGGTTGCAGGTGAGGGTGACGCCGAGCACCATGCTCAGCGCCGTCACGAACTGGGTGTTCCGACGGGTCATGGACCTGTCCTCCTGAAGCCCAACACGGCGCCGAGCCGGTGGGGCGGGTTTACCATCCGGCCTCGCAAGCCGGAGTCCGAAAACTCCGCTTGCGCGGCCTGGTCTCAAACAAATTGAGAAAGGACCGTGAGAAGCACGATCCGGTCCAGGATTCTCGAAGAAATTGGTTCCTCCGAAAATTCTGAACCGTCTAGTGCTTGGATGATTTGGCGACATCTGTCGGTGGAGGAGAATCCAACAGAAGCACACCAAATCGTCTAAGTACTAGACGGCCGAATCCATTGAAAATGAACGTGCAAATTTAGCAAAAAACCACGAATATGTCAAGAGATGGCCTTAAATTGGCCAAAATATTAGCTAAAAACAAAACCCCCTTGAAGGGCATGATGCTCGCCTGTCACAACGAGGAGGAGACGTTGCGACCGCGGCACCAGGCCCTTGAAAGGGGTATTGAGAGGCAAAAGTTACCTTACGAGAGGAGGAGATGTCAAATGGTTGCAAAGTTGCAGAGTGACAAAGTTACAGAGTGACAAAGTTGCAAGGTAGTGAAATCACTTAAGGGAACGGATAAGACCACTTAAAAGGAAAGCTACCTCTTGGCGATTTGATTCTACTGATTGGTATACAGTTTGAGGAAGGTATCCAAGATCTAAAGATAAACGCAGAAGATACTCACACTCACTAAGGGACCCCCTGGCTATGTATAGATACCGAACAAAGTCCTTCGTCGTATTTTTGGCCTGTCCTTCCACGATGTTCGTGGGGACGGAGACACAGGCACGTCTTAGCTGTCCAGTAATTCCATAACATTCTTCAGGAGGAAAGGATTGAGATACTTTATAAACATCCAAAACAAAACAATGGGCTTTCTGCCACACAACAAGATCTCGGAAAGTTCTTACTGGTTCCATAAACCAAAACTTTGCCACTGTGCCACTTTACAACTCTGCAACCTTCCTACCACTCCTCGTGAATAAGTTGGTGCCGGCGCTTCAAACGTTCCGAGTTCATGTACACAAGCCCCACGCCGGTAAGGGCGCCGAGCACAAAGCCAGTAAAGGCGTTCACAGGAATATTTGGCTTCACGGGAAAACGCGAGTTGAGTGGCTCATCCACCAACCGCACCGACAGACCGCTCGCGCTCACAAATTGGTGCGACCGCGTGGTGAGCACAAACGCCACCGCGCGCGCAATGCGCTCGGCCTCCCCTACACTCGTGTGATACACATCTACTTCTAAAAGTCCCGTACCACGCACCACGGTGGGCTGCACCGTCTTCCGCCACACCTTCCGCCGCTTCAATCCGTCTTTTGGAAAATAGCTTGCACGAATATCAAACCCCGCACTCATCACCTCGTCATAAAATGCCGACGTGTGAATGAGTGTGGCCATGTCGTCGGCAAGGCGTTCACTTGAACGACTCGCCGTGTAGGCGTCCACAACTCCAACATTTTGCGTAATGAGTACGCGCACCGATGAACGATATTTAAGCGGCTCAAAAAAGGACAGAATGCTCGCTAGAATCAACCCAAGAATGGCAGACAAAAAAATGGTGCGCCAACCAAAACGGACAAATACCGATGCGGGGGGGGTCGTCATACCACCACGAAGTGTATCATATTAACTCCACCGCGCGGTAGAAAGAATAAGGAGAAGGAGAAGTCCCACAAAGACGAGATAGCGTACCAACACACGCCGCTCCAGCCGATCAATCAGCTCTGCGCGTAGAAGACCCAAAAGCCCGTAATGGAGAAGCGCCAGCGCCGCCGCACTCACCAAGTGACTTAACGGGAAGAAAGAGAAAACGACAAAGAACTCGGTAAGCAGAAGGGAACCAAAAATCGAGATACGACGCACCGACTCTTCTTCCATCTTGCTCGCCCAAAGCGTCTCAAAAATGAAAAGTGTCTCGCCGAGAAAAAAGAGTGGGACCAAAATCCACAGGGGAAATTGCGCCAGCACAAGGAAACCTAAACTCACCATCGCAGAGAGAAACGCACTCAATGTAGAGAAGACAAACGTGAGACGCTCAAGCGTGTAGACACGATACCGGTGGCTCTCAAACACATACAGTCGCACATGTTCCGCATACACAAGCCAGAGAATTCCGAGCAAAGCGGCAAGGGCGTAGCGGTGTGCGTCATACTCCAAAAAGAGGAAAAACCCGTCGCTTGCAAGCGCCAGACCGGCGGGAGCAAGAAGAAATCGGGGAGCGTGCGGGGTATTGAGGGACTGGCGCAGCAGAAACCAAAAGGTTCCAATCCCAAGCACAAGGCTTGCCGCAAGATACACAAGCGCGCGCGCCGGATCCCACGTGGCCATCAATGGCCCCGCGGCAGAAAGGACAGCAGAGAGGACAATCCACAAACGCGTCATAGTTTTTGGACATCAAGCATAAGCGCGCCCTTCAACAGGAGACCTTCGGGCGTCACACGTACGTCTGTAAGATCGGCGTACGACTGCACTTCCCCTTTCACTTTTGCGAGAGCCATCTTAACGGCGCGGTCGAGAAACAAGCGCGCAAGCACGCGCGGCACGGGCGCCCCGCCAACACGTAAAGACTCCGTGGAGAGCTTCACCCACCCCTCCTCTACCGATGGGCGCACTCGCCACGTAAGCGCGGTATCTTTCAATGGGAGAAATATCTCTATGCTCTCCCCCGCCACGGCAACTTGGCTCTTGGAAAAATCGACCAACCTTGAAGACGACGTATCCCCTTGCCGGATAAGGCGCGTAAGGACAGACTCGGGAAGCGTGAGTTCGATCGTACGATCGGTGAGATTGGAAGAAACTCTGTTTGACACGGCACGAGAAAACCACGCGTCAAACGGGATAGTGGACGGTTCCACGGCATGATCGGGGACGGGAGTTTTAAACGCCCATTGGGAAACCGTCGGCACTTCCACAAGGCCGCTTGCCGCAGCAAGATACACAATATAACCGGCAATAGCCGCAACAATCAAAAAGGACCAAAGCACGCACGAGCCGCACCCGAAACCGTGTCGGGGACGAGACGGGGAAAGCGTTGGGTGTCTTTGAGACCCGATCACAAAGAAAGGGAGGCGCGGAGATTAGCGAGACGTTGAATTGCTTCTTCGATACGCGCATCATTGGCGCCGGCATACGCGCGGCGTAGGCTATCGAGCGCAATCACCATTTGCAGATGCGCATCTTTGGATTCGACAGGTACGCGCAACGCCAGAAACTCTGCACCGGCAGCGGAAACCACATCTTCACGCGCACCGAGCGTTGCGGCAAGAGCCAGGCGCTCGTCCATCGTGAACAAAACTCGCAGAGCAGAATCTTTGTAAGAAGACGGCGAGGCGCTATCACGGGGCGCTTCTGCGAAGAACGGCGCGCGCGCTGTGGGTACATAGAGCCACAACACGACCGCGGCA
Organism: Candidatus Uhrbacteria bacterium; assembly: GCA_016187485.1. NCBI lineage: Bacteria > Candidatus Uhriibacteriota > Candidatus Uhrbacteria bacterium. Next base: position 27,895 of record JACPJO010000004.1, read on the forward strand.
AGCGCGACAGTGATTGCCACGACGGCAAGGGGAAAGAGGCTTCGGTGGTGATGCGCATGGAACATACTACGCCGTCTCAGCATCGTAGAAGAGATCTTCCATCACCACGGATACCATCGTCGCCACCGGAATCGCAAAGATAGCGCCCACAAGTCCGCCAAGTTTCAATCCAATCAAGAGGGCAACAATGCTCACCACGGGATTCAGGCCCGTGACTTTCTGCATAACGCGCGGCACAAGAATATTGTTTTCCGCCTGCTGGATGAGAACATAGAGCAAAAGAACAAGCCCGCCCTTTGTCGGAGATTCTGTGAACGCCAGCACAATGGCGGGGATGGAAGAGAGGATGGGACCGAGATAGGGAATGATCTCCAGAACTCCGGCAAGCAGCGCGAGCACGAGAGCGTAGCGGACATCAATAATAGAGAGGCCGATATAGGTAAGCACGCCGATGATAAGGCCCAAAATGATTTGTCCGCGCAGCCACTGCCCGATTTTTTCACGCATGCGCTCAATCAACTGCGTAAGATAAGGCTGATACTCGTGCGGGGCCACCGTGCGGAACACGCGCGCGAGCGCTTGTTCTTCCACCACCATATAAAACGTAAGTACCAGAACGATGATCGCCGCGGCCACCCCCCCCACAAACCCACTTACCGTTTGAGAAAAGCTTTGCAGCGTAGCGAAAATCTGGCTTGGCGTATTCCCTGTTCCAATCGTGAAGCGGCGGAATTCATCGAGGACTTTGGAGAGCTCCTGTGTGTACCCAAACGATTGGACGAGTTGCGTGGCTTGTTCGATAAGCGGCGGAATGAACAGAAGAAATGCGAGTCCTATCACCACGACTAAACACAGATAAATAACGATGACAGAAAGACCGCGAGGAATGTGGTGCTCGGCAAGCCAATCGGCAAATGGATCAATAAGCGCAGCGAGCAACAGCGCCACAAACAACATAGCGACGATGTCGCGCAAAAACCACACAAGCGCGAAACCGAGCAGGACCAGAATCACTTTGACGATCGTCCACGTGCCCACGCCAACCACATGAGCTCCTCCATTTTTGAGAGACATAGTAGAAACAGTGTAGCAAATGCTCCGTCAACTGTCATTTGAAATATGGCGATACCCGATACGTACCAGTGTTTCAGAAAGCTGTCGTTTTAGTTGAGCTCTTCCGTTTCCACCTTTAAGATACTTCTCTCGTCTCTTCGCTTCAAACATTGTTGGATAAGCTTCATAATAGATAAGCTGAAGAGGAAGTCGTTGCTGGGTAGCTGGAACGAGACCTTGCAAATGCTTTTTCATCCTCGCTTCGAGATCCTCCGTATAACCAACATACAACCTGTGGTCTTTGAAACTAAAGAGGACGTAAACAAAAAACATACAGGGGAAGTATAACAAAAGACCAGCCATAAGGCTGATCTTTTTTGCCGAGCTGATCTCTAAGAGCGATGGGCCAGCTAAGCTGGCCTGCCCTCGCTGAGCTATTCATCCTGTTGGTCTTTTAGCCAAGCTAAGCTTGGCTCTGACCGGAACCAACCGAGCTCAGCTCGGTGGTGGAGCTGGAGGGATTTGAACCCTCATCCGAAGAACTTGTTTCCTTACACGTTTTTCAAGCGAAGTCTCGTGGATATACTGCAGGCGGGCAAGCACGAGACCACCAACCCTCTTGCAGACTCACGGCCAGTCAGAACGGAATGCGTGAGTGAACACCCCGCCCTCAAGTCCTCAAGATATAACACCCGTGAGGCCGCCCGAGGACAGACAGCTGCGGATGCAGAGCTCGCGCTTAGGCGAGCGCTGGAACGAATGCGGGCATAGAAAATGCCGCGCGGATTCGGTTGAAGATATTGGCAAGTAATCTTCTTGTGCCGGTGTTAACGAAGTCGGCACCCTTCGGCTTGCGTGTGAAGGGCATGGCTCCCGTCGAAACCAAATCAGCCCCATGTCTACTCATCTCGCGTATACATACGCGTGCGGAGCTCGCGATCGAGCTCTTTCTTTTTTATCGCGGCGCGCTTTTCATAATTCTTTTTGCCGCGTGCCAGCGCAATCTCTACCTTTACCAACCGGCCCTTCATATAAACACGCAAAGGGACGACCGTCAACCCCGCCTCTTGGCGTTTTCCAAACCATCGCTTCAATTCCCGCGTATGTAAAAGCAGCTGCCGCTCGCGCGTGGAATCATAGGCGATATTTCCCGCCGGTTTGTAGCGCCCAATATGCGCTCCGCGAAGCGTTGCCCGCGTGGGGTCCACCGTGACATAACTTCCCTGCAGTTGGACGTCCCCCTCGCGCACGGCTTTCACCTCCGCACCCGTAAGCGCAATCCCCGCTTCAAGCGTCTCTAAAATTTCATAGTCAAAACGCGCGCGCCGAGCGGCAGCAATCGTGCCTTTTTTCTTTGGTTTTTTTGCTGTCATAGGTTGACAAGCTCCTCTTCCAGTCGTAAGCTATCGCCATTATTCTATATTTCCGGAGCTTTGCAAAACGGCTCCTCTGAAGAAATGCGCATCCATCGCCACCGCCAGCAAAAACCCAAGCTCAACGTTCCCGAATTTAAGGTGAACGAATTCATTGATAGCGAGACGCTTCGCGTGATTGATGAGCACGATGAAATGCTGGGCGTCATACCAACAGCAAAGGCACTTGAGCTTGCGCAAAGCCGCGAACTAGATTTGGTGGAGGTGTCCCCCAAAGCCGTGCCGCCCGTGGCAAAACTTTTGAACTACGGACAGTTCCGCTACCAAAAAGAGAAGGAGGCAAAGAAGCAGAAGGCGCAGTCTAAAGAAGTGGAGGTGAAAGGCATCCGTTTGTCGCTGCGCATTGCTGACGGCGACTTCAACGTACGGCTTGCCAGCGCCAAGAAGTTCATGGAGGAAGGTAACAAGATTCGCATTGAAATGATTCTGCGCGGCCGCGAGAAAGGGCACGGCGATTTGGCTAGCGAAATCATTGAACGATTTATTACGGCCCTACGCGCGTACTTTCCCCTGCGTATCGAGCAGACGGTGAAACGGATGGGGGGTCGGGTAACGGCCATTGTGGCTCGCGAGTAACCTTTGACAGAAAATCCCCCTTCCATTAGAATCCCCCCGTATTTTATGAAACAGAAAACGCACAAAGCAACGTCCAAACGGGTCCACGTGACAAAGGGCGGGAAAGCCCTGAAGCGCACAGCGGGCCAGGACCATTTCAATAGCCGCGAGCGCGGCAACACGACGCGCAACAAGCGCAGCGACAAGGCCGTGCCGGCAGCGTACAAGTCCACCGTGAAAGTCCTTATTCCTTACGCGCACGTAAAATAATATGCCACGAGTAAAACGGGGCATGATTCATGCCAAGAAACGCCGCAACCTTTTAAAGGCCGCAAAGGGCTACAAGTGGGGGCGCAAAGCAAAAGTGAGGTTAGCACGCGTCGCCGTGCTGAAGGCCGGCGTGAACGCTTATCGCGATCGCCGCCTGAAGAAACGCGACAACCGCCAGCTCCAGCAGATCCGCATCAACGCCGCGGTGCGCGCCCTGGACCTCTCGTATTCCCGATTCATCCATGCACTCAAAGAAGCAGGCGTCGCTCTCGACCGCAAAGTGCTTGCCGAAATTGCCATGAAATATCCAGAGGTGTTCAAAGGAATTGTGGCGGCCGTAAAAAAGTAATGCCAACACTCGCCGCAAGGCGGGTGTTTTGCTATAGTACAGTGGTATGAAAAAACAACTTCTTTTCTCTCTTGCCGCAGCTCTTGTGTTGGTCGGGGCGGGATGCGCGAAGGCACCCGAACGCCAAGATACGACTGCCGAGGAACAACCATCGAAATCTCAAAACGACGCGGCATACGCGCGTTTGCAGGTGGCCAACAAGGAGCTTACCGACCTGATGATTGAGGCCAGCCAACAAGGCGTAGATGTAAGCGCGTACCGCAAAGTGCAGGGCGAAGCGACCTATAAATCTCTCTCCAATCCTGTAGCCGCCGCGGAACTCATGGAGAAAGCCGTGATAGATCTTCGTGCAGAAATGAGCAAGTAATATGATGCGTGGGATTGAGCGTTATCACGAGGCTGTCGCGTTTCTTGAGTCGCTTTCCAAAATTCAAAAGGAGGATTACATGTCCCCCATCGCTAACCGCGCGAAGTGTATTGCGCGGTTGCGTTTTTTGCTGCGTGAGATCGGCAATCCTGAACAAACAATCCCGCATTTCGTCCACGTGGGCGGCACGTCGGGCAAAGGCACAACGACCATGATGATCGCCAACGGCCTGTCTGCAGACGGATACAAAGTCGGTGCCTATACGTCCCCGCACGTGACCACCGTAATCGAGCGCCTGTGGGTGAGCGGGAAGCTCATGAAGGCAGAAGAGTTTACCGAGCTTGTCCATTGGATAAAGCCTGCGCTTCTCGCGTGCCTTGAAAAGTCCCGCTTCGGCATCCCTTCCCTTTTGGAGACGGAATTCGCCATTGCGCTTGAATATTTCCGACGGCAAAAATGCACATGGGCCGTCGTGGAGGTTGGCTGTGGAGGCGAGTTCGATGCGACAAACGTGATTCCACCGCCGCGCGTGGCTGTTCTCACAAATGTGGGGCTCGACCACACGGAGATTTTAGGGAAGACCACGACAGCGATTGCTAAAACGAAGGCGGGAATTTTCAAACGGGGGTCGGCGGTCTTCACGAGCGAGCATGATAAAAAGATAGGTGCTCTTTTGATGCGTGAGGCAACACGGCTGGGTGTGGCATCGTTTACGCGCGTGACAGGATCTAATGGCGAGGTGGCAGAAGAGGTGCTGCGCTATCTTGGTGTTTCTACAAGTGCAATTCGCCGTGCACACAGAGAAACACGACTCCCTGGACGCCGCGAGGTGGTGACGACGAAACCGTTTGTGATGTTGGACGGAGCACACAATCCCGACAAGATGCGCTATAGCGTAACCGAATGGCAAAAGGCAGGACACGGAAAAGCGACAGTTGTGTTTGGGATAGCGGCTGACAAAGACGCACAAGAAATTCTGCGGGCGCTTTCCCCCATCACTCGGCGATTTTACTTTACGCCGTTCGCCACCACCTCGCGGCATTGCGCTAATCCCAAGCACTTGGCGCAGATGGCAAAAAAGATTTCTCCAAAAATTCCATCGAGAATATTTTTAGACTCCAAAGAGGCATTTGACGCCGCCAGAAAAATAAACGACCCGGTGCTTGTGACCGGATCGTTCTTTTTGGTTTCTGATCTACGCGAGCGGTGGGTAACCGAGGAAGAAATTTTGCGTGCACGTTCCTCCTTCCTTCGCTAATTATTGACGAAAGAACCATTCTTGCTTCATAAGCCGCCACGCCCCAGCCCCATGCGTCCAAACGACAAACATGGCGCCGAGAAGAACAAGGGGGAGTTCCGCCGCCAGAAAGGGCTTACCGAGGTGAGCCACAAGAAGCGCCACGATCATGTTTATACCAAGCAAGAACGCACCCGAGCGGGCATGGACGCCAAGCACGAGCGCAATGCCGCCGACAAACTCCACAAGTGCCACGACCCACGCGGCAACGGCGACTACGGGAATATTGAGGCTCTCAAAAAAGGCTTGCGTGGCCTGCATGTCGTCGAGCTTGAGCCAGCCGTGATAAATAAAAACTGCACCAGCCGCAAGGCGCAAGAGGAAAAGGGCAAGGTCCCTTCCCTGTGCGCTGTAGCAATACTGCTTCATAGAAAATGATAAAGAATAAAAAGATGGGGGTATTGTAACGGGGACATGTCGTCAAATTCAAGGATAGAGTGGGGGTAAGATTTAGACGTATGAAAAACACTCACGCAAAGTGAGTGTTTTTCATGGCGGGACGTGATGGAACGGGTGGGAATGCATTTTATGGCCGTAACGGTATAAACGGCTCCCAAACACGCCTAAGGCATGCTTGGCGGAAGAATAATGGGACTTACGTTTAGCAAACGATACTGTTCAACCTTCTGTACGTCTCCGTAGCCGTGTTCTTGATGACGATAGGTGGATTGAACCAGGTAGCCCATCCTCAGCCCGTTCTGGCTCAAGAAGCCTTCCAGGAACGTCCGATCAATTTGCAGCCATTGGCCGTAGGGTAATGGCATGTCCATATTATTTCTCTCCTTCAAGCCCTCTATCCAATCGCTGTGGGTAATTATTGTCTCTTCTCCGTTCCTGTACTCGTAGATTAGCCCCCGTATTTCTCCTGTAGAATCCTGCCTAATTTCCGGTACGGGAAGGAATTGTAGTTGATAATCTCTAAAATATTGCCAAAGGTTTATGGTCAAATCACGGGTGCGAGCAACTAGAGGGTAAACGATCAAATCTTTTATTTTTGTTGGATTTAAATGGAGTGGATACAGGCATGCCGCTGGATTATCCAAAAAACTAAAAGGAGACGGAGTGTGCGTTGGTATTAGGGTGAGAGCGGGGTTGTTTACAATTAATTTCGCCACTTCTTCAGCGGTTGGAAGCTCAGAACCAACCACCTCATACGCAAAGCCTATCACGGAAATTGAATGATGGGGATCGGTCTTAGCTGTAGGTGGTGGCATGATGGCGCCCTCAAAAGCTAAGAAGGGTTTGTCTTGGTTGATTGCCAGAATTGATTCAACTGGGGTCTGTAGATCAGCCTCCACCAGTCCCACTTCTGTCAAGCGCCCTTCAGCTAATCTTGGCCACCAGGCCGGAAGCCTTCCCATGATTTTTTGCCAAATACCTAAATCTACTGGCAAAGTTGCATAGGCATATTCAAGGTAGAAATCTTCTGGAATCTTTCCGTCTACGTAGAAGCTGTGAAGCACTCTCAGGAAAGCTGACCTGTAAGCTTCACTGACGCGTGTAGACATCCCAACCAGCGATGCGCCTCGCTCTCTTCCTTGGAAATGTCCTGCCCCTGCATTTAAAGAAATTCCATTTTCATGGATGAGCACTGAAGAGGTATGTGCCCATTGCTTAATAAAACCGACACCAATCTTCCCTTCAATATCTTTAGCTCGTTCGTAATAGATTGGAGCTAAAAATGATTTAATATATTTCTGGAAAAAATCATCTATGACAAAAGCGGTAGGTGCCGTAGAGACCATCCCAAAAGGCGGCAGGACAATAGCCTCAATATCTTCATCTAAAAGAGCGGCTAACTCCTGAAGTAATTCTTGAATTACAGCTGAGTTTACCTTCAAATTCGAAACAATATCCGCGAGTTTTATGTAAGAGATGTTTTCTTTTGCGGTCAATGAAGATGCTCGGATTAAACACAGGAGATAGATAGCCACAACACTCTCAAGAGGTGCTCGTTGAAGTTTATCAAGGAACTTTTTGTATAATCCTTCTCGTTCCGAAGAAGAAATAAGCAGCTGAGCAATTGCTGTCGCGGCTCGTTCTCGAACCAGTGGACTTGGCCATGTTAATCGTTGAACTACCAGGTCGAACTCGTCCACTTCATCAGCAGCGTACCTGACCTCTTCCCAGATAGGCGGGGGTAATTTAGTTTCCGCCATTAGGGAGTCGGCAAAGATGATACTTGCCTCGGTGATGATTTCTGCGTTCACAAGGTCACCGAATAACACAAAGAAGTCGACAGCACGTGCGATGGGCACAAAGTATTCCAAACCGTCCCTCCATTTGCTCCCAACAGCGATGCTATTTTCGAAAAACTCTAAATGACGTGTCGGGTATTTATCTCGTAGAAACGCCCAGCGTGCTTCTGCCTTCTTTTTGTCAGTCCAATAGGATTGCCAGCCGTTATCGTTTGCCTGTGCACGACAAAGCAAATCAAATGCTCGTCCATTATTGAATTCGTAGGCCAGAGGATAGAGTACGTCGAGTAGCTCTCCACCAAGATGATTTAACTCAGCTTCGGGTACTACAGCAACAAAGCTCCTGTAGACCTGCTCTTTATTTCCATTGCCGAGCCAATATATAAGCCATCCATGCAAATATACTTCTCGTTCCCACGGGCTATCAAACCTCCTTTCATTTACACTTTGTACCAAAACATCCGGAGGAACACTGCTGAAATCTTCAGCAGAGGCCGGACGAGTATAGGGAGTCGGAGCATCTTTTTCTGGGTAAGTTATTTCCCCAAAGTAATCCGTAATCGTACTCAAGGCCTTAGCGGCACCTTCTTGTTTCTGTGCAACGATACCGAGCGACTTGTATGAATCCTCATCAAGAGCTGTTGTTGCTAGCGCGGTAGATACATCGGAATCATACGGCGATGATTGAACAATGACTTCGAAGAGATCTTCCGCGTGGAATAAGTACTCTGAGTCTGCATTTACATAGTAGTCCTTATATAGAGTCGGTCGATCAAATTTATCAAAGACTTGAGCAAGATTCAGTGAAAGATGATTGGTTCCATCTCCATCGGTATATTCAGTTACGTTTTCTACAATTGGTGCGATCGATGCCAGCCAATGACGCATTTTTACTGCTTCAACACCTGCTGTTCCACAAGCCAAAATGGCATCTAGCACTCCATCTAGGTACATGTCCTTGTGATAGCCGTATCCGAGAAGATTTTTTGCAGAATCTAAAAGTAACTCTTTTGCACGTTCAGTGTCTCCCTGAATCCTGCAAAGTGTAGCGAGATCAGCGAAAGAAGCAGTTCTTTCTGAAAAGTATCCCACTGATTCCTTGAGATTTGTAACTTGAGTCTCATTAAAATGAGCATGTGCCGCACTCGAAAAAACCGGCTTACACTGCTTGATAGAAAATTCTAATAGATTAGCCGCATTAAAAAACGGAGTACTTAAAATCGATATGACATCCTCCGGTGTGAATTGATGTAATGATTCGACGGCGATTTTTAACATCACTAAATCTGAAAGACTCAAGGAAAGCGATGCGGTGAACGCCACTTGCAAACCAAGTAAGTCACGATCCGCTTCCCAGGTCAGCTTCCTGAGCGATTGCAAAGGTGTAAAAAAGATACGGTAGTCAACTTTTGACTCACTTTTTATTTTTTGTGCAATTGCGAGGCAGGCAGTCAAAAGAGCTCCGGCTGCTTCAGACGCCCATATTTCTGGAGCCGCATTTATCCATTCCTTGATTTTTTCCTCTTCACCCTTGAGCCCGTAAACAAGACCTATCAGAAATAGATCGTGGAAAAACTTAGTCCACTTTTCTTTATCCAAATTTTGATACTCCGGCACCTTTGTGGGGAGATCTTCGTACGCAGGAAGTACGGGAAGTTTATCGGAGAAAACTCCATTTACCGCTCTATAAACGTCATGAAACGGAACAGTGTGCTTAGCAAGATTTTCTTTAAATTTCTCCGTCGCGTGAACAATGTCGTATTTAGCGCATTTATCCAAAATATCCTCCACAACTTCAGGCGTGATCTCTTGTTGAAGCAGGAGTTTAACCTTCTCAACTTGATCCAGCTTTAAAAGTTGGGATGCGTAGATAGACAGTAGATCTTGAGACCAGCCTAAGTCAGAAAATTGAGCTATATACTTGACCACTCTTTCTACCTTGTGTGTACGGTCGTACGGAACAACCGTCACTAGTGCCTCGGTGATTTTTGGCATCTGGCCGTTTTCTTTGTTTCGATATTCCTGACGGCCATGTCGATCTTGCAGGATTGTTATGATTTCTTCTGGAATATCTGCACTCCCGGACTGATCAGCCACTTCCGCCACAACGGTCAGCGGAGTTGCGCCAAGGTCTTTTATTTTAAGTTCGCCCAGCATTTCTGGGTTAAGCCTGATCGCCTCAGCAAAGATATTTTCGGCACCCTCTTCAGAAGAATCTTCTGAGTTTGAATAGTATTGGCGGAGATGAGAAAGCTGAAGAGCTTTGGCGAAATCTTTCTTTTTAAAAGCGGCTTCTGTTCCAAGTCGTAGTAGTTCTGTAATCTGATAGCTATTTCGAGGAAATGCAATGGCTTCAACGAGCCACCGTTTGTCTAACTTTAAGATAGGCTCAGAGTTGCCGGTTTCGAATTCTATCTTAGCTAGTTCAGCCCAACGTAAAGAGTCATATGGGCACGAGACAAGCCATTCCTTAATCTCTTTTTTCAGAACAACCTTGCGCTCATCGAAGTCAGGCTGTTGAAGGAGAAATACTTCAAAGCTGTTATGATAAATCGAGATTCGACCTTGCGTATCAGGCTTAGTGAGATGCTGTATATCCCTAAAAGCCGCAGCTATTTCCGAAGGATTTGTCTTGGAAATACAATCAATCAATTGCACTTTTTTGAATGTGAAATTTACACTCGCCAAAGTAAAGAGGATCGTCTTCGCCTCATCAGAAAGATGCGACCACAGGGCTTGATAATAGCTCGTAATCTCGCCACCGTACGGCAAAAGATCCTTGATAACATATTCGGTTATCAATGTATTGCCGTATCGTGACTTGATTTCATTGAGAACGTAGCGAAGATGAAGCGGATTACCTTGGGTGAGGTTAAAAATTTTTGCGACCACCGCTGTTAACGCATCTTCTTCCGACGGTATATTGATTCTCGCTAAATTCTTTCTGATAATCCTATCTACAGCATCTGTGCTCAAACCAGGAAGTTTAATCCATTCCGTAACCGGACACTTCTGCAAAATTATTAGTGGTAGATGCTCAGAAACTTGCTGTTGTGTACCCAAAACAATCCATAAGCCCCTTTGTGGGAAGCAAACGCTTTGCAAGAATTTTTTCAGCTCGTCTATGTCCGCGTGCCTGACCACATGATCAAGGCCATCGATAATTAAAACAAAGGTTTTATTTTGTTGCGCAACAAAAGAAGCCGCAGCATTAATAAATTCTCGCGGAGGAATGGATTGTGAGTTTTTATTTGCAAGACCCCCTAAGGCTTCCGGGTACTCCTTGAACTGCGCCTTAATAGCTTCAATGACCCTCTCGGCATTTAGTCTCTCTTGAGAGTTCGTTTCCTCTGGAGAGAGGTGGTAGTGATGCCTTACAGACATGACTTCCTTTTCCTCAAGAGTTGCGCATAACTTTGAAAGATAAACGCTTTTGCCTGTTCCTGGATTTCCGGTAAATACCTTAACCCCTCCTTCAACTTTCTTTAGATCCTGAAGAATCTCTTGGTGCGCCGTCTCATCAAAGAATTCAAAATCATCCGGTATTAGAAAGTCTTCTTCTAAACCCCTGGGAGCATCAAACTCACACCAATCACGCAACTGACCAAGACTAATTGGTTGCGTTGGACTTTTTCTGCATTCTTTCCCTATTTGATGAAGTAGATTGACGACGCCGTTCTCTGTTGCGTTTAGATCCTTATAAAAACGCTCAAAATTCTCCTTCTCGAATTCGTCCGGAACTTTCTGTGCAAAGTTAAAACTAAACAATTTAAAAAAACTGGCGGCAACATCCTCCTCACCGATAGCTGCAATAATCTTCGCGAACAGATCGCTATCCGATGCTTTTATTGCATCAATGTCGATCTTTTTGTTATCGCCCAAAAAGCTGACGATATTGGCCTCAGCTCCGCTGTCCGTGACCAAGCCCGCATACTTTACTTTTTCCTTGAGCTCCTCCCGCTCGATAGAATCAGCCCATTTCTTCAGTAGGGATGGTTTTCCTTCTTTCCCCACGAGCAGATCATCCCAAGACCATAGATTTTGCGGATCCTGTCGGTGTTTGACCTGGTAAAAGTGATAAAGGTCACCCTTGTCACGCAATATTATGTCGTCCAAATAAAAACCTCCCGTGCCGGATTCTTCGGGCGCAGTTTCAAATTGGATTGATCTGAAAGAATCAGGGTCGACTAGCCAGTCACCGCATAGCTTCAACCCCCAAAGATCCTGGTAATCGAACCCACTTCTAATTGAACTCGTGGTATTTCTCCGGGTCATTTCATGCTTTTATTGCAGATGTAGATTATCTCGTTTTACTGTCTTTGTCTCCTTGACCGCGGTTAATTAGAAAGATAGCTCCACTTGCTTTCCGTCCAAACCTTGCAGGTGATAGACGAACTCCTCGTAGTCCGTGTTCGAATTCAAGCTATATAGGGCTACACAATCCGCATCATAAGCGTCATTCAGCTTTTTTGAGTACGGGTCTTTCTGCGCCTCGGCAAAGAGCGCTGCTGACTGTTCTGTTTTGAACACGGCAACTTTGGCAAATGTGCTCTTTCCAAACTCTGCGTGTAACTGTTTTCCTAGGGTCGCCATGAACTCATCATTTAGGTACTGTTCCTCCACGACGATAGATTTCCAAATGTAACCGTTTTCCGAATTATCCCAGACGACCTCGTAAGGGACTTTTACCTGTGCCACTTCGCGCTGTTCTCCTGACCCATCCATCATTCCAACGATAGGGAGCTCTGCAAGAAGCTTCTGCGCCTCCACTATGCGGAGCAGGTAGATAATCAAGTCAATCTTCGAGAGAAGTGGCAAAGAGACTTTAACGACGTAGATAGGCGGATTAATGCCTTGCTGGAATTGTATATCTCGGGGCATCTCGAAAAGGACGACTACGTGAAAAAGAAAAATGAACTATTGTCCGAAAAATCGGCCTTGGCGGAAAAGCTGAATGATAGCGGACAATCAACAAATAATTGGCTCCAGCAAACAGAAGACTTCTTTGGGTTGGCTCATGCCGCGTACGAAACATTCAAGAGTCCAAAGACGACCTTGGTACGCAAGAAGCAAATCTTACAGGACATCGGTTGGAACCTTGAACTCTCCGATGGAAAACTGCGCTGGGAGTATAAAAAGCCGTTCGACTTCCTCGTAGAGCGACAACCAGCATTTATTTCGGTTGGAACTCGAAAATATAGCTTAGGTAAAAAGAAAAACACCTCTCTCGAAAGAGAAGTGGTTTTCTGGCGGGTCGGACGGGACTCGAACCCGCGATCTTCGCCGTGACAGGGCGACGTGTTAACCAGCTACACTACCGACCCACGGTAGAAAGCGCCGGCATAATAGCATGGGTCTTTTCGACCGGCAAGGAAAGCGGGGTCCGACCACTATTCATTTACTTCTCGATAGGAGGTGCCAGATTTTATGGCTTCAAGAACAGCACGCACGGGCTCAAACAAAGGTTCCGGAAGGTTATCAAGCGGATACCAACCCACGTGCTCAATGCGATCCTCCTCCATAATGCGCGGCTCACCCGAAATGTGGTCGGCAACAAACGACACGTCCACATAATGCTTGCCGTACTTCATCATGTTCGTACACACAACAAAACGGACGTTCCCCACCTCTATCCCAAGCTCCTCGCGCGCTTCCCGCTTCACGGCCTCAACGGGACTCTCCCCAAACTCCAAGTGACCCCCCAAAGATCCGTAGCACCCGGACGCATGCGACCCTTTACGTTTAGCTAACAGGGTTTTGCCATCCTTGATGATGACCGCCCCCACGCCGACTTTCACAACAGGTTGTGACTCCATAATGCGGGCACTTTATCATAGTCCGAGTTGGTTATGAAACACCAGGTGGCTTTTGCTTTTGTCCCTATTATCTGATTCAATACTCCGGCCACCAGGGCAAAGGAGACCCGTCATGGCCCACGCACATTCGAAGGGGTACCGCAGGCACGTCCGCCGCGTGAAGGCGGCCAAGCGCCGCGAGGACAGCTTCCACCCCGTCCGCATAGAGACACCTCTCCCTCCCCCACACCCGCGCGAGTGGATCTGTGAGGAACAGCGGTGGAACTCACGCCTGCTCCGCATTGTGTCCTGCGGTGCACTGAACTCTGTGGGCAGTTGGTACTGCAGCAGGTGCGGGCACTCGAAGCCCGTCGCTGCCTAGCGACCTCGTCGGCGCAAGCGATTCTCTCCATCCTCTCCCGCCCACGGCGGGATTTCGATTTTCAAGCTACAATACTCGAGCATGTCTATCGACCGGGGCCTCCTGCCCTACTACATTTTCCGCGCACTCGACCGGCGTTTCGTTCTACCCGTCTGGGTCGTGTTTATGATCGACCGCGGGTTGTCGCTTAATCAGATCGGCATGGTCGCCGCAGCCTGTACGGTCATCACGTTTATCCTTGAAGTGCCGAGCGGCGCCGTGGCCGACCACATGGGCCACCGCCGCGCCCTTGCGCTTGGAATGCTGGGCGAGGGAATTGCCATGTTTGTCTTCTTGGGCGGCACATTCTGGTGGATCTTGGCTGGCGCCCTTCTTTATTGGGGTTCTGGCACGCTCATTTCTGGCACCAAGCAAGCCATCATTCACGAATACCTCCTTGCCCGCGGACGCGACCACGAATACCAGCGCGTTATGAGCACTGCACGCATGTGGGCAAGCGGGCTCAGCCTTTTTGGAGTAGGCATCGCTGGTTTCGTCTACGAGTATTCCCCTGTCCTCACCTTTTCTGCTGGAGCCGTCCTGTTCTTCATAGGTACCATCGCCATCGCGCGCTTCGACCCAAACCACGTGCATGTCTCGGTCGCAAAGGAGGAGGGGTTCGCCGCCTTGATGCACCATTTTCAGAGCGCGTGGAAAACCATTCGTCGCGAGCCGACGCTGTTCTGGCTTTTGAGCATTGATGCCTTGTTTGTTGGTATGGAGTACGGGTCTGGAGAATTCCAGCCCGTGGTGTTCACCCGTCTAGGAATTACTGTGGGCATCATCGGCATCTATGCAGCTATCAAGCGCTTGCTGTCCTTTATCCTCGCCCCCATCTTGGCGAAGATCGGCCCACAGCTTTCCCTTCGTTCAGTTTTGTTGAGTAATTACGTTCTCACCGTCGCGTACTTTTTTGGTGTTGCTTTTGTGACACATCGTATCTTGATTCTGTTCGTCGTCTTGCTTGCAACATCCGTCTATGTCATTTCCGATATTGTGGTCTCTGATGCCGTAAACAAACGCATCCCAAGCGGTTCGCGCGCCACAACCCTGTCGTTGCGAAACCTCGAAGAACACGTTTTCAAAACTCTCTGCGTCCTTTCGCTCGGATGGCTCGGAAGTTTTCTTACGCTTGCTCAAGCACATCTCATACTGGGGCTCATCGCTCTCATCGGCGGCGGAGCTGTCCTATTCTACTGGAACTCCCTTGAAGTGCAGCGTTCCTTATAAAAGGGAAAAGAGCCCGTGGGGCTCTTTGAAGAAGAATGGACGTGGACGCGCGCCGTCAGCGCTGGCGGGACGGGCAGTCGTCGGGGAGCTTCGCGCTCCGGGCAGGCGACTGCGCCGCCACGAGACGGTCCTCGTTGTTCTGGAAGTCGCCGTAGGCGCCAAGAGCGAGGTAGTAGATCTGCTTGGACGCTCTGTCGATCGCCTCGTAGACCCCGTCGAACGAAAACGTCTCGAAATCGTGGTTCAGCTCGTCGGGGATGATTCCGAGGCGGAGCTCCGCCGGTGCAGTCTGCACCGACGCCAGGAGCTCGGCCTTGAACCCCTCGAAGTTGGCCTTCCGCGTCCCGACGTCAGCGTTGGCGAGCAGGCGTGCGGCATTGCTCATCGCATCCCACTCCTGCGCGCGAAACGTCAAGGTCTTCATGGCATCGAAGAGGACGCAGCGGTAGGCGACCTCGACCTGGATCTCGACCGTCACCTTCTCCTCGTTGGTGAGGGTGATGTTCTCCCCGTCGGTCTTGGTGGGAGCGCTCCCCATCATCAGGATGGCGGCGAGAGAGACGATCGTGTTGAGGAACTTGCGGAAGGAGCTGGACATGGGTTTCCTCCGTATGTCCGGTTTGTCATCCCGTGAGTCATTATACCCACGTTCAGAACAGCCGAACATACCCGTTTTTTTGAAAAAAGTCAATCCCTTGTAGAGTTGTAACGCGGAAATATGGCCGCTTTGGTTCTTTACCTACAAAACTCGGTTTCGCATTATTGGATGAAACGGATCGTAGGGCCAGGGATGGGGAGACGGGAAACGTCGGCGCCGGTCTGGGTTTCAGACGAAGCAGACGAGGTGCGCCAAGTGAAATCTTCACCGCCGAGAAGGATCGCCTGAACATCCGCCGGTGATTCCGCCAACGCGGTAGCGTCCAGCACGAAAAGAAATTCTTGGACGGCATCGTTAAGCCGGAGTTGGTCGGGCTCAAAAGATATTTTAACGTAGTCTCCGGGTCCGCTTTCGTACGCCGAAACATCGGACACAGCGGCGCGCGCCGACGCGTCGTATACCACGACTTCCGCCGCGCGAGCCACCACATGGTTGTTGTCCGTGCGAAGCATCTTTAGCATATCGGGATTCTCGACAAGCGCCTCTAATAAATCGGCCCCGTCTTCGCCCGTATCGGTCGCCTGTACACGCACCCACAAGCGTTCCACCACCGGTTCTTCATTCCCCGATACCTGCATTCTCACACGCAGCACGGGGCTTTGCGTGTTCGCCGTTTGTTGGCGCAAGGGAGTTGCGGCAGAAGCGCTCACGCGAAGCGCACTCTCGGCAAGCGTGAGCATTCCGCCCGCTGTCGCCGTTGAAGTCCACGCATTCCCAAGCGTTGCGCGATCAAACACCCGCAGAGACGCCTTCCCCTTTCCTTTAAGCGAGGTGGGGATAAACGTAAAGCCGATCTTGTCCCCGGCCACCGATCCGTCGTCTATATCTTTGATACGCACAAGCACCGTCGCCTCAGACTTCGCCGCACGCGGCACGAGCAACCCCAGCTTCTCAAACACGTACCCCGATCTGTTTTCCAATATTTCCACGCGCTCCCACCCGCTCTCCGTCGAATAGTTAAGAAAGACTTGATCTACACTCCTCGCGGCAGCAGCATCCCCCAAATCAAATGCCAACTCGTCTATTACGATGTCTTCCTCGCTTGAGCCGGTAAATTCCAGCGTGTAGATCCCTACATCTCGGGCACCAGAAAATACCGTGCCCGCCGCGGGGCTTTTGCTTGCCACCTTAAGCGTCCCCCCTGCCACAAACCGCACGCCGGACTTGGGACTCGTCCCGCCGTTTGGCGCGCGCCCAATCACTTCCACCTGGCTTCGGCCCGCATCGTACGCCAAAATATCGCGCGCAGCATCCTCAATATCGAAGGCAACGCGATCCGACCCTGTTTCTTTGGGAATCCCACGGCGCGGAAGTACACGCAGAGCCATGTCGTACGTTGCCTTCGGCGGGATGACCCAGTTGAGATCGACAAAAAACACTTCTCCATTACCCTGCGGGGTAAGAGATCGGGCCTTCTCCGGTGCCGCAAGAGGCACCAGCCAGACTTCCGCAATAATGTCCGACACGCTTGTCGAAGAGCCGTCATCCTCATCAGAGCCGCGATGAAAATCCGGATTCCCTTCCCCTTCGTCCACATAACCGAACACTTTGATCTGGGCCAACGTCACCGGCTCGCTGCGCGGATTTTTTATGCGAAAGACCGTCGGTTCGACTTCCTCCAAACCGCCGCCAATCACCCGTACACCTTTTGACTCTGCGCCAAGCGACAACGCAAGCGTGCCCGTGCGCGTGTAGACGGTTGGGCCTGATAGCGTGCGCGGCGTCATTCTTTGTGTTTCTGTGTTCCCCACAACAAATGTGGAACGGTCAAGCGCAAGTGCGGCACTGAACCCTTGATTGAGCCCCACCTCACCGTTCACATCGGCCACAAGCGCCAGCACATGCCGTCCGGGACGCAGAAGAGCCTGACCTTTAAAGACGATAACCTGTGAACCATCCCCTGAAGGATCTGTGGCAAGCTCAACCTGCGGGAACAGCGGTTCGGGATTCCCGCGTCGCACAAGGCGAAGATGTTCCAAATTTCCCCGTGGCGCACCGGCGTCGGTGTGATAGACAAGTCCATCGGCGTCACGATCCGCATCTCCTTCCTTCGATGCCTTCACCTGCATGACAAGTTCTTTTATAGATGTCGTCTCGCGTACCCACAAGGCAAAACGCATAATGTTCGCGCCGCGCTCCCCACGATCAAGAATCGTCTCGACCGAGAGAGGCTCCCCCATCACGTCTGTCTTCTGTCCACCGCCGTACCGGCGTTGCAGGGGATCATTCATGACCGACACAATCGTGGAACTACGTCCGATAGTCGCGCCCTCAGGAACCTGTGAAAGATTCGCGCTAGGGAGATCTGTTTGCGAAAGTTGGAGACCACTTAGCACATCGCTCTTCAACGCGCGTTTCTCGCCACTCCACAAAAGATACGGCGTGCCGGTGGTTGCATCACGCGCCGCATAGCCGTCGGGAAACTCTCCCATCGAGAGCGGCTCTCCCACACGGTAGGCGGCAAAAAATGCGTCGTCGAGCACATCAAGACGTTCGATCCACGCTGGCCCGTATAGGCTTATGGCAACTGCCTCGCTCGGAATCCACCGCAGGACGCCCCCGGGTTCAATCACATACACTTTCGGATCGCTTACCAACTTAAGAAGTCGCACGCCCGGACGATAGATAACGCTCCCGCCGATGGGATATTTTGCCAACACCTCCTCCGTTACGCCCTTCACCGCCGAAAAATCAGAAAACCACGACGCGTAGACACCTGCCGACGGAAACACATATCGCGCACGGCCCACAATGAGGTACACAGCAGACCCCGTTCCTTTCACCAGCGTGCTTGCTGCTTCTGCCGGCCGCAAACTCCATGCGCTAAGAATAACCGTCGTTACCGTCACGGGAATAATCAAAAAACGATAACGCATATTTCTTCAAGTATAACACTTTTCCCCTACCGCAGAGGGGAAAAGTTGATGGCGCTCATGTTCACAAACTCTTGGCAGGAAGGAACTGTTGCCGCCGAAGCGGTATCAAAAGAGAAGACCGCAACAAGAAGAGTAAGAGAGAGGATCGTCACAAGCAGTCGTCCCACGTGGAAATGCCACGAAAGAGACGCTCCATCAAAAATTACGGAAAGTCGCCGCGAGGAAAAGGCAAACAGCGGGCTTGCGTTCGCTGTCTCGGGAGCAAGAAGGTAGAGACTCTGAAGAACCGAGGCGTCTGTTGCGTGTATGGCCGCATGGTCGGCGCGGACTTCCTGGCGCAGGCGGATGTGCTCCGCAATGTCGGAAAGCGTAGGGAAAAAGAACAGCCACCGCTCAAAGAAAAGGAGAAGGCTCCGCCAGAGTCCATCACGGTATGTTTTGTGAGACGCCTCGTGCGCAAGAAGCGCGTGAAGTTGTTTCGGGGAAAGATACGCGGCTTTTTCGCGGGAGAGGACAATGGTAGGCCAAAACAAACCAACAGTGCGCGCCAGGGGGTCATTCGCGTCTCTGGACCAGCAAAAAGAGACGCCAAATGCTTCCTCAGACAAGAGCGCGCGCGTGCGCCAAAAGTTCCGGATGTGCATACCCATCACCGCTACCCCACCGAGAAGTCCCCACCAAAGAAGTCCGCTCAAGAAAAGTCCCGTAGCAGAAATGGATAGGGCGATCATGCACGCTTCGATCATACACGATGCTTTAACAAGTGTTTGCGCAACTCTTTTCGGTCGGAAGGAGAAAGATGATCGAGAGCGTCAAGAAAATGCGGCATAGCAAGGGGTGAGTGCTTCCCCACGAAGAGACGGACGAGAAGATTCGCTACGCCAGAGAGAAACTCTT
Organism: Candidatus Uhrbacteria bacterium; assembly: GCA_016187485.1. Classification (NCBI taxonomy): domain Bacteria; phylum Candidatus Uhriibacteriota; species Candidatus Uhrbacteria bacterium. The sequence goes on from JACPJO010000004.1 coordinate 47,294, forward strand.
CTTTCGCCTTGACGGGCTCGAACCACGTGGTGTGCCCACGTTTCTTTTTGCGTACGATCCCCTTCGCGCACAAGCGGTTTAATACCGTCATGATGGTGTTAAACGAATAGGCACGATGAGACGAAAGCGCACGCTTCACACAGGTAATGGAGCATGGTCCCTCCTGCCATAGGTGGTCCATGATTTTCGCTTCCAGTTCCCCGAAAAATGTTTGGAGGCCTTTTGCTTGAATATTGAGACGCGAGAGCACACGTGAAAGTTTTATTGACGGAAAAAGGTTTTCTTTGTATTCTCCTGCCTGTCGCTTTGGGAAACGGCCCAGAGCGATGTTCACCTGAAAGATCCTGGAGGATCTCTTGGACCAGTTCGGTAGCAGGTACGGCAGCCCCGGAAGCGGAACGCGCGTCATCCCCTCCGGCCCCACGGGTCGCCCCACGGCCCACACGAACGAGATCACCCGGCCCGCGCCGTCGCAGACGCCACTGACCGAGACCTACAACATCGGTCGCTACCTCGACCAGACCGGGAAGCAGGCTGGCTCGAGAACGAGCAACCCGGGCGGGATCACTGGCCGTGCCCTCACGCTCTACTGCCAGGGCTTCCTGAACGGGCACCCCCACGCGCTCGAACCTGGACGATTCCACGTCACCGTGGACGCTCACGTTCACGCTCGACGAGATCCGCAACGCGGTGGAACGTCACGACGAGCAGCGACGCCGTGAGCGCGAGGCTGCTATCACGGCCTAGGCCGTAGAGCAACGTTCCTTCCTTTCCTACCAGGCCCTGCGCCTGGTTTTCGATTAGAGCCCCTCGCGCCTTGCGACGTGGCAATTCTCCTGTTCTTACCCTCCGCAATGACCGGCCCCGCAACATCCTCCCTCTCCTTTCTGGCACTTACACATTCCCGAAATCCACACGATGAGTCCTCCAATGACCGCCCCCCAGATGAACCACTGCACCAAACCGAGCACGAAACTCGCCGTGTTCATTCCGGTAAACCCGATGACGTATGTTTTAAGAAGAAGCATGTGGAATACCCGAAGCTCTTCGGAGGCAAGAACAAGTTGCCAGAGATATTCGGCAACAAATGCCAAAGCGCCCACGACGCCAAGAACAAGCGGCCAATGAGGTTTGCAGTAGCGCATAGAGAAGATTATGAGATATTAAAGAGTTGTAAAGAGTGGTTCCCTGCCACGATACCAGAAAACGGTGATGGGCATACCGCGCGGCGCGCCTTTTGTCTTCCGGAGAAACGCCGCAATGGCTTTGGGGTCGTCGAGCGAGAGTGTGGGAGGCACTTTCACCGGGTGCGTGGCCCATCCCACCAACCGTCCACGAAGTTCTGCATCATATGCAGAAAGAAAGAACAAAGGTGCCTCCGGACGAAACCGGTCAAGCGCGTCCACAAGAGCTCGATGTTGGGCAGGAATGGCAATCGCTTTAATGCGCTTGGCGCGTGAAAGTTCTGCGACCGAGAACACCAGAGATTCTTCTTTCGTCGGCCGGCGAGGCAGACGCGCAGTGACGTTATCATACGATGAAGCTTCGGTGCGTGCAATGACCTTTGTCATCATGGCAACTGCCTCTACAGGATACTTTCCTTTTGCTGTCTCGCCAGCAAGCAAAAGCGCGTCCACATGATCAATAACAGCATTGGCGACATCGCTCACTTCGGCGCGCGTCGGACGCGATCGCTCCACCATAGATTCAAGCAGGTGTGTCGCAACCACCACGGGCACTCCACGGCGCCGGCATGTGGCGACAAGACGTTTTTGTATAAGGGGCACGTCTTCCGGCGGCACATCAAGACCCAAATCCCCGCGCCCGATCATGATGCCATCGGCCAGGGGAAGAAGTTTGGGGAATCGCGCAACAGCCGCTGCACGTTCAATCTTCAACATAATTTTTGGCCGGCGCAAGGACGGCACGCGCGCAAGAAGTCTTCGGAGCGCTCGCACCTCGGTCGTCTTGGTGACAAACGAAAGAACCACCCAATCCACTCCAAGTGACAAAGCAAAGGCAACATCCTCTTCATCTTTTGGCGTAAGAGCAGGAAGACCGCGGAGCTCTTTGCCGGGGATATGGAACCCTATGTGAGATTCGACCTCGCCCCCTGTTCGCATACGGAGTTTCACGGTCCCGCGAGACACAGAGAGATACTCCGCTTCCATATCTCCATCGCGTAGAAGGATCCGGCTTCCCCGCCTTAACCCCCTCAACATGCGCCCAAAGGGAAACGGGAGCGTGACCACTTCGCCCACCGAAACACGCAAACTTACCGGGAGCCCGCCGAGCCGAAGTTTCGGACCCTGAAGGTCTGCAAGGATTGTGACATTGCGTTTTGCTAATCGCGAGGCCTTGCGGATGTTGCGCACAAGTCGTGTGTGCGACGCGTGCGTGCCGTGGGAAAAATTCAATCGCGCGCCGACCAGTCCCTCCTCGAACATCTTCCGGAGCGTCGGCACGGATTGGCTCGAAGGCCCGATCGTCGCGATGATTTTTGTGCGCGTCTCGTTCACACTATTTGAGTTTGTCTGCCGTAAGCTCCTCGAGTGTTATGGAAAGTGTCTGGGTATTCCCCTCGCGCAGGACTTCGAGCGTTAATTTTTCCCCTGGCCGGAACGCTCCAAGCACGCTGGCCAGCGTATCGTCCTCTCCTAACACATGGTCATTCACTTTTTTAATGACGTCCCCCTCCTTCACGCCACCCTTCTCGGCGGGAGAACCGGCCACGACTCCCACTTGTTCCGTCTGGCTTCGTGGAAGTACGTACGCGCCGCGCGCCGACCCCGCAAACCCGTACGCCGACGCATTTTCTGCCGTCAGCATGACGTAGCGAACGCCAAGCCACGGGCGCATAATACGGCCAAACGCTTTGACATCTTCCACGGCTTTGCGTCCCACATGGATAGGAATAGCAAAACCCACTCCCTGTCCTTGAGAAGAAACTGCTGTGTTGATACCAACAACTTCTCCGTAAAGATTGATAAGCGGGCCACCGGAGTTTCCGGGGTTGATTGCGGCATCTGTTTGAATCGCTTCTTCGATCACTTCACTGCCCGCGCCATCCCCCGCCACAAGACGGCGGTGTTTGCCTGAAACGATGCCCTTCGTAACCGAGTTCTGAAACTCTGCAAACGCGTTTCCAATTGCGATGACCGTCTGCCCGATCTTCAGCTGGTCTGATGAGGCAAGGGTGGCGGGAGAAAATACAGGAAGCGCTTCACCTTCCTTTGGAAGCGCGCGCAGCACCGCAACATCGTAGAGCGTGTCCCTGGCCACAACCTCGACGCGATACTCTTTCGCCTCTTGTGTTTTGATGAAAAACGAGGCGCCTTCAGCGGAAACCACATGGCGATTGGTGAGAAGGAGACCATCCGTAGTTACAAAGAACGCCGTTCCTCCTCCCACATCTACAAGTTCGTCATCTCCCTCTCCTGGAACAGGCGTTTGTGGCACAAGGCCAAAAGGGCCCAAGAAAAACGTATTGGGGGAAGAAACCTGGCTTTTAGGTTTGCGCACAATGACGCTTGCCACAGCTGGCTCCACTTGTTCTACCACATGGATCGTGGCAGATTCTTCCTCGATAAGCTGGATCATGCCGCGCTGCACAGCCGGCGAAGCATCCCCCGAAGAGAACGGCAACAGAAAGCGCCACAGCCCCACGCTCACGGCCCCCGCCACCACGGCGCCGGCGAGCGCGCCAACCGTCGTGGCAAGAATAAATTTTGTCTCTTTTTGCGTGTCGTTCATACGTTAACGTTTGGGCTTCTTCGTTTTGCGCCGGCGGGTGCGCAGAAGGTCACGCAGTTCGCGCTCGAACCGCTCTACATCTTCAAATGACCGGTACACAGACGCAAAACGAATGTAGGCAACTTTATCAAAACGCTTCAAGTGCGCCATAACAATCTCCCCGATGCGCGCGCTGGTAATTTCCCCCGTCTTCGTGGCTTTCTGAATATCACGCTCGACATGATGAACAAGCCGCTGAAAAGCGGATTCCGTATACGAACGTTTTTCGAGCGACCGCTCAAGTCCGCGTAAAAGTTTTTCCCGTTGATAGGGCACGTGCCGCCCATCACGCTTTACGACCGTCAGACCGAGAAGTTCAATTTCTTCGAGCGTCGAAAATCGGTACTCGCACTTTTCGCATTGCCGACGGCGGCGAATGCTCATCCCCTCATTCGTGAGGCGCGAATCTACCACTTTGGACTCCTTGTGATGACAAACCGGACAGTACATAGCTGTCCGGTATTATACTACATCATCTTTTTGCGGATAAATGCAGGGATCTCGAGATCGTCTTCTTCTTTTTCTTTTGATGGTTCCGCAGGAACTGGGCGGGCAACAGGAGCGGGGGCCGGCTTTGGCGCCGGTTGCAGGCGCGGCATCACCACGGGGCGTGCCGGCACCGACGGCGTTTTGGGAGTCTTCGGCTCTGGCGTCTCGCGGCGCAAAAGGGACGCAGGTGTCCAATTCGACTGTGCTGGTACCTCCGTGGCGCCATGCGCAGCAATACTGCGTCGCTCGCGAGAATCAAATCCCGTAGCCACCACCGTGATGCGAACTTCATCTCCCATTTCTTTGTCAATGTTCGCGCCAAAAATCACACGCGCGTCTTCATCGGCCGATCCCGTAATGACTTTCGCCGCCTCGGCCACTTCATGCATCCCAAGACTGTCCGCACCGGTTATCGTAAAGAGAATACCGCGCGCGCCATCAATGGAGAGTTCCAGCAATGGGCTCGCAATCGCCTGTTTAGCCGCCTCTACCGCTCGGTTATCACCCGATGCGCGCCCGATACCCATAAGAGCCGAGCCGGCATTTTCCATGATGGCTCGAACATCCGCAAAGTCCACGTTGATAAGGCCCGGGATCGTAATAAGTTCGCTGATCCCCTGCACCCCCTGGCGAAGCACGTCATCGACAACCTTGAACGCGTCCAAAAGCGATGTCTTCTTATCAATAATTTGGAGTACGCGGTCGTTGGGAATCGTAATCACCGTATCTACATACTGGATCAAATTTTGAAATGCTTCCTCCGAGATACGGCGACGCTGTGCTCCCTCAAAAGTAAACGGCTTCGTGACGACCGCCACACAGAGAGCACCGACGTCCTTTGCGAGTTTAGCAATCTCGGTGATCGCTCCCGAGCCGGTTCCCCCGCCAAGTCCCGCTGTCAAGAAAACCATGTCCGCATTGTTGAGCGCATTGCGAACATCGTTTTGGCTTTCCTCAGCCGCACGCTTCCCGATATCTGGATTCATGCCGGCACCGAGTCCGCGCGTGATGGTTTTACCAATGGCAATTTTTGACTTTGCCAAATTTTGATGGAGCGCTTGGACATCCGTATTGATGGCAATAAACTCGACCCCTTTGATCCCCTCCAGAATCATGCGATTCACCGCCGAACCGCCGCCGCCGCCGATGCCAACCACCTTAATCTTGGCAAATGTTTCAAAGTCAGGTTTCACTTCTGGCATACGAGAACGTCGCATGAATAAACTTTGTGTTCACTTAGCTTCTCTTTTGTATACGAGAATTACTCAGAAGCATAAAACCCGCGCGCGCGGGTGTCAAGCACACAACTCACATCCTATCCACTTATGGCCGGAGTGATTTTAACCATCCTACGAGCGACTTCTTCACATTCTCCACATTGCGCCATTTTGCAAAGAGATTTCCCCACGCGTTCCCCGAAGATGTCGCCATAATTTGCTCTCCCCACTTCACGAGTCCCACGGCTGTCGCAAAGCCCGGGTCCCGGACACGGTCAATCACCGTGTTTACCCCAATGCACGACCCTAGCGTGGCCGGGAGGCGAAGCTGGCGCTTGGCTACCTCTATGATGCCGGGGAGTTTCGCCCCGCCACCGGCTAAAATAATTCCTGACGGGAGCATGCCCGATCTGCCTACGCGCGCGAGCTCCTCGTCTGTTTTTTTAAATATCTCCTCCACGCGAGCTTCGATAATTTCTACGATATATTTTCGCGATACCTCTTCGTCCTCGGCGGCTCCGTAGTCAGAAAGACGGACCTCGTCCTTCTTCCCGATGCCGTCTGAGACCGCATTTCCACATGCAAGTTTGATAGCTTCAGCCGTTTCAAGTGACGTCCGCAGCCCAATAGCAATATCTGACGTAATGTGATCCGAGCCGATGGGAAGAACGGCCGTATGAAGCACATCTCCCTCCTCAAACACCACCAAACTCGTTGTAGAAGCCCCAAGATTCATGACACAAACTCCCAAATCCTTCTGGCGGCTTGTGAGGAGCGACTCGGCCGTCGCAAGACCAGAAAATACGAGGTCATCAATATCAATCCCCGTCCGGTAGACACTCTTGGTCAGATTTTTCATCTGCGATGTGAGCCCCTGGATGATGACGGCATCCACTTCAAGCCGAATACCATTCATGCCCACGGGATCTTTCACGCCACGCTGCCCATCTACCGTAAAACTCTTCGGGATAACATGAATGATTTCATAATTCGCCGGTGTAGCCACCGCGCGCGCCGCGTCAATCGCGCGATCAACGTCTTCCTCCCGAATCTCCCCATCCGCGCGTGCGACTCCCACAACCCCTTTGCTTTCCTGCGCAATAATGTGCGGGCCGCCAATCCCTACCCACGCGCTCACAAGCGGTTGGCCCGCCATGCGTTCAGCCTTCTCGAGTGCTTTACTTACCGAGGATACCGCATCTTCCAGACTCGTAATCGTCCCCTTGCTTACCCCTTCAGACGGCACCTCTACGGCAGAAATAATATGAAGCGCTCCCCCATCTGGGCGCTCCTGGCGCTGACCCACCGCGACACGCACCGCGCGCGAGCCAATATCGAGTCCAACAATGACATCCTGCGACTTCATAGTGATCAAAAGAAGTATACGCTATCCCCCACGCGTGAACAAGAAAACAGTTCGCAGCCACGGCAAGAAAAAGACAACGCCAATGCCAAGCGCCGTGAGCGATGCGAGAAGTACCGCCGCAGCAAGCATGTCCTTCATATCGCGCACGGAAGGGTGGAGCCGTGATTTTATAAGATCCAAGAGCCGCTCGAACACGCTATTCACCACTTCGAGAATCAGCACCATCGCGACGAGCAAAATAATCGTGATAAGCTTCCAAAGCTCAAGACGGGCCATCACAGCAAGAACAATAGCAAGAAGGCCCGCAAAAATTTGAATACGAAAATTCTGTTCGCTCCTCCACACATGCGCGGCGCCGCGGATGGCTGCAAAGATGCTTTTGCCAAGAAAGGAAAGACGGATCATAGAAGACGGGCCAGGATGCGCTCTTGAAGCGGGATCATGACGCGCGCATCTTTCGCGCGTATGTGGTCAAACCCGAATAAGTGCAGAAGCCCGTGGACAAAAAGAGTGAGAAGCTCTGTGCGCACAGCAATCCCCTCCGCTTGCGCTTGTCCCTTTGCTATCGCGGGGCATATCACGACCTCGCCAAACACTTCCTCGTCATCATAGGAAAACGATAAGACATCTGTGGGCGCATCCACTCCCCGATACGCATGATTAAGCTTTTGCATAGCACTCTTTCCCACAAGTGCCACCGAAACCGGCAGTGTGGTGCGCACACCAAGCGTTTTCCCCACAAGAGCCGCTGCCTCCTCCAGAGCCGCCCGGGAAAGCCTCGGGCGCTCCCTGCCTGGCATATATTCAAGGGTAATCATAGCGGGTGAGATGCAGGTTCGACACTTTGCGCGATCGCTTGAAGCGTTTGGACGTAATCAACGGTCTCCTTCCCCTCCGCGACGTCGTAGCGCAGATGGACAAGCCCCTCGGGCAAAAGCACGAATGCGCGCAGGTGATCTTTTGTCACAGCAAGAGGAAACGAGAGGCGGGTCTTTGAAACATCAAGCTCGGCAAAGAGGTTCGTCTCTTCCGGAAATACAGAAGTGATTGCCTCTTGAAGCGTGGGCGTCTCGATCTGAGAAACAGACTCCACACGGACACGGTCACCTGTCTGCGACCGCAAAAGAATAGCATCCCCGTCCGTCGTCACATTCCACGGTGTGGGATAGAGAAACACAAACGGGTGAGTAGGCCGGCGGAACTCCGTCAGCCGCCCCGATAGAAGCAGCGTGGCGGGCGCCGCCAGAGACGGATCATACCCATGAAAAACTTCGTTGCTGTCTAAAAACCCATCACCATCGGTGTCAGGAAGGCGGGGGTTACTGCCAAAGAGTTGTTCCTCCGCGTCTGTGAGTCCGTCGCTATCAAGATCGCGTCCAGGAACAGGCTCCCGCAAAAAGACATCAGGTTCTGGCGTGGGAGACAGTTCTTCCGGTTCTGGTGGCACCTGGCGCGCGGGTTGCGGAATCGTCACTACGGGAGCGGGCGTTGTAGGTGCCTGCTCTGACACCTCCGGCACCAAAAGAAAGACTATGGCGAGAGCACCAAGAAGAGCCAAAAAGACTACCCCACCGACAATCAGTCTGACATGGCGGCGATGCGTCGGCCCCGACACTTTTGGCTTCACTGGAATTTGGGGTTTTTGTGGTGGAAGAGAGAGAGAAACCTTCGGTGCTTGGTGAATAAGGGCCTTTGGTGTTAAAGAACTTCCCGGGGGAATTTTTCCCCCTTGATATTCTTTTGGAAGAACATGAACCCCTCCCAAAGCTGATTCGGGCTTCTGTGGAACGCTCGAAGATGCTTCCGGGGTCACGGGCATAAAGTGTTAGCTCCGTGGAACTTCAAGAAGTTTCCCGGAGCCTTTGGGATCGTAGCCACTGCGAACCTCCTGGCCATCGAGAAAACTATCGCCGTCAGAATCGGGATTGAGAGGATTCGTAGACCAGACCTTGATCTCATCACGGTCGGAGAGTCCATCGTTGTCTGTATCGGCCGAACGCACAGACGTGCCAAGCGCCGCTTCTTCGTCGTCGGTCAGCCCATCACGGTCGGAATCTGGCGCCAGCACCGGCGCTTCAGGTTCCGGCTCCGGTTCCTCTTCCACAAACGTAAAGTCCTCCTCTTTTGTATCAATGACTTCCTCAAGCGGCGTGGTGACGTCAAGGGTCGAGGCCGGACGTTCGGCCGTCGGCTGTTCCGGCACGACGGCCTTGCGCGAACGCAGAACGAGCCCCGCCAAAAGGAAGGCGGCAAGGATAAGAACAGCGATAACAACAACGATCGCGACGATCTTCGTTACAGACCTCCCCCTTCCCCGTGGGACAACCGTCGGAGCCGGGCGAGAAGACGCGGGAGCGCGTGAAAATTGCTCGTCGGGATCAAGCCCAGCCGGCATGGCTCCTCCCTTCCCCTCAAAAAGCGGCGGATTTGTAGGACGCGGCGGGGCAACAGGTTCCGGCACAGGAGGTCTTGCTGCGGGGGCACTCACCGGTGCTGGTGGTGCTTCTGCTGCATCCATGCCAGAGAAAATATCCTCGGGCGGCGTGCTGGTGGGTTTTTGGTCATCGAACATACAAATGTATTATAGCAATTTGCTTTTTGTTTTGCTCACAAGCGCCCCGGGCCATTTGGATTGTACCCGCCCTTTACCTCTTCCCCGTCGCCATATCCATCCCCATCCGTATCGGGATTTGTGGGGTTCGTGTTGCGCTGACGCTCTTCCCCATCAGAGAGTCCGTCCCCGTCCGTGTCGACCACATCCGGCCGCGTACCAAGAATCTGCTCGTTCTTAAGAGAGAGGCCGTCCCCATCAGCATCGCGCGCCAGGACGTCTTTACGGCACGTCTCGGTTTGACCGGCAGACGAGAGACGATCGCAAAGCGCGACGTCTCCCATCTCGAGCGCCTGAGCAAGAAACGCGGCATCCATACATACCGCCTCGGCAACGCCGTAAGAACGACAAGATCCCTGCTCAACCACGTAACGGAGGAGTTCGCTCTCGCAAGATGCGCGCAGGTTCTCCTCCTCCACTCGCCCGCACCGCGCATAATCCTTTGCTTCTTTCGCCTGTGTCAAAAAGACATAACTCTCACACACCATGCGCTCGCTCCCCTCAAGGCTTCGGCACACGTCCGGATCTTGTTTCTGGATAGCAATATCACGCACACAGGGAAATTGTTCGCCCGCGGGAAGAACAAGGCAGGCTTCCAGCGTTCCACTGGCTACAATTGTGCCCGAAACAAGATTTTGACGGCAAGCCTCGGGATCGCTCGCGTTCTCACACAAGGCGAGTTCCCCGTTGACGCGCTCGGTGGTGGCCTGCTGTTGCCCTGCACGCTCAAGAGCGGTAAGCCGTTGATTCGCGCGCCAGCGTACACCAAAGACAGCACCGAGAATCACAAGAAGCACCACAAAAATCCCTACGCCAATCATGACCCAGTTATGCGCGTCCTCATACCACGGCGGCGTGTAGTTATTGTACGGCAGGGGTTCTTCCATATTATTGCGGACAGTACTCCAAACGGAGGTCGGAAAGATTCACTGTACCCGACCCGTTGAAGTTGATGTGGAAAGGAATCTGGAAAGCGCCACTTGCGGGACATTCAAATCCGGGCGGGAACGGGAGAAGGACATCATCGCCTTCGCTTGCGACACCCCCCGCAAAGCCTGTCGTAGTTTCGTAGTTCAAACTGAGACCCAGAATATTTGCGGTGATGGTGTCTACCACTGCCTGGAAACCATCGGCGTCTGGAGCGTTATAGGCATATTCCACGCCATCGGCGGGAGGCGCACACTCCGGCGTGCCGTCGCTATTGTTAAGTTCATAGAAGTCCACGCCGCATACATCACTCGAAAAATGATTATTGACGGCAATTTCGTCGTCGTTTGAAGTAAAGGCGACCGTATAGATAACCGTATTTTCCAGGGTGTCAAGCGTGTCAGACGCGGCAGCGGCAGCGAGAAGATCGTCCGATTCCCCATCGGAAACAAGAATCACAATACGCACGTCCGTATCTGGCCGATCGGTAGTGAGAAGTTCGTATGCGCGGCTAAGCCCGTACGCCGTATGCGTACCCAACCCCGTGCCCGGATTTGCTAGTTGGGAAAGGTTAAGTACAAGTTCACTCTTGCTTGCCGTGAACGAGGCATTGGGTAGAGGATTCTCTGCAAGCACATCGGTAGCTGGATTTACTTCATTGAAGATGACAATGCCGCTTGCAAGATTGCCGTTGGGGAACGCGTCATAGAGTTCGTCTGCCGCATCTACGAGCGCTTCTTTCACAATATCAAGACGGGTTGATTCGTCTGCTTCTGGCGGTGTCCCATCAATCTCGTAGGACATGGAAGTCGAATAATCAATAAGAAAGATGAGATCTATGTTGGGTGGTTCGACATCATCAAAGCTCACCGAGGCGTACAGCGCCGAACCCACAGTACAGGCCGGGAAGTAGAGAGTGGCATTATCGGGAGCGCCGGCGGTGGCAGGGTCTTCTGACAAGTAGCTCCTCAAATCCACCGAGGTCGTTCGATTGACGGCCGTCTCGCTTTGCGCCAGCACAGCTCCTTGTTCGAGTGTGAACGGACATGCAAGCGAGCAGGAAGCATTGCAATCTTGAAGCACGCAGCTTCCAAACGTGTCAGGATTAAAGATTGGGTCTCCGCATGCCTTGTTATAGTCAAAAGTTTCCGGAGGGGGTTGGGCGCAAGGAAATCCGTTGTACACATATTCCCCATCAACGGCCGTCGCAGACCCGCCATTACAGGTACCCACAAGCGCCTCGCACGTGTAGTCGAAGGGGCAATCCGCATCCGTCCCACAGACTTCGCCGCGCACTCGTTCGGTGGGGTTGATTGCTCCCTTGAAGCAGTAAGACGGCACGCTTGCTCCATCGCATACCTCTCCGCCGTTGATAACGCCGTCGCCGCAGTAACCACCCGTGACCGTCTGGTACGTACATGTGGCAGAGCAATAGTTACAGGTGTCACTGTAGGCGGGATTGCAGGGCACCCCGTTTTGTCCGCCGAGGTCGCATGACTCAACGCCAACGTTGCGCACGCCGTCGCCGCAGACATTTTGCGTGCAGTTATTCCGACACGCATCCTGTTCGTCCGTATCTCCATCATCGCATTCCTCGATCCCCTCCGGAATGCCGTTGCCGCATGATCCCACAGGTGCACAGGCCTGCCAGCCGCCCGGGATCCCCGTCGTTGTAGGCCACCGGCACGCATTGGTATAGGGCGGCAGTCCAAGTCCGTTACACACACGTGTGCGCGTTTGCGGAAGACCAAGCGTATCAGACGCCGTACTTGCAGGGCAGACTCCCGCCCAGGAAAGTGCGGGGTCGCCGCAGAGAGAGCCGTCGGCACACTCTGCATTTGTCGTACACGGATCCCCATTGACACAGAGTTTCCCGTTCCACTGCTCGTTTGTGCCATCACACTCTTCCGCGGCACCGTTTACGGTACCGTCCCCGCACGAAGGAGCAGTCCCGGAACAATCCGCTGCGCATCCATATGCAGGATCTGTCGAGTACAGACCGTTGAGATAACTTGCCGACGCCGTGCGGCATTGCGGAGTGGGCGCCAGCAAGTTAAAGGACGCGGCGCTGCCGCAATCACAGGCTTCAGCTCCCCCGATAAGTCCATCCCCGCAAAAGACCGCACTCGTCCACGTGCAGTTGGTCGCACAGAACCCATATTGACCGTTGAGCGGCCCATCATCACACGTCTCCGAACCTTGAATCACGCCATCCCCGCAGTAGTTAGGAATACAGGCGGCAGAGGTAGAAGCAGTCTGGAAGGCTTGGCATCCCAGGCCCGACGCGTCCGACGGCCCCACGCACGGCACGGCGCGCGTTCCCGATGTGGCCACACAGGAGCCGTTGCTTCCGCAATCACTGGCGGTAGTACAAGGCAGGCCATTAAACGAGAGGTTCACGGCGTTTGCACACACATTCGTGGAGCAAGAAACAGATGTTGTCTCTCCTACTTCGCAGATTTCTCCCGATCCAATCAACCCGTCTCCGCAGACATTCGTTGCGGTGAAGGTCGCTCCATTACAGGTGCGCGCATTTTGGAATCCGCCAAGTACAGGCGTGCTCGCAAACGGAGAGGGAAGATTTGCGTTGCCGACATAATATGTCCCGAGATTAGGGAGGGGGGAATCCACATCCACGGGCGAGGCCCACGCGAGCGTCGTCTCGGCAGGAGGAGCCACGCCAAATTCCAAATCGGTCGAAAGCCAGAACTCTTCCCCGCCGATACTTCGATAGGTGTACACGTGCGAATCTGCCGGACATATCGCCTGCGCTGCCAGAGCGTTGTAACACGTCTCTGCGTCGTAGCCATCCGGACAGCTCACAAATGTGTTGAGCGGATCTGTCGGGACCGCGCGGCCAAGCGCGTTGGCCAATTGCGCCTGCCAGCTTGGCCAGGCAGAAAGGGAGAATGAGGGGATATACGTCCCCGATCCAAGCGTCGGCACCGACGCCACGCATTCCTCGGCGCCTGAACAATCGCTGTCTTCAAAACAGAGTTGATCTTTAGTGACACTGCAGTGCCGGTGCGTCTCGCCGTATGATGTAAGGGCCTCGCCAATAGTGCGTACGTCCGTAAGACGCTTGAGATCGCGACGGAGCTTGTCCTTGTCGGCATCGCAAAGCGCCGGCGAACCTCCCGTTGCCACCGCCGCGCACTCTGCATCCGTTGAGCACGCAACAAGCTCCCCATTCACTTCGATCGGGTCCATGTCCCCGCTTGGGAGAGGCGTTGCGCAAACCCGGCCGTTTGTGACGGTCAAAAGCCCTGTCGTCAAGTCACGTGCACCGGCAAATTCCCATGCCCCAAGCATAGCTTGATAGATTTGCCTGGTTTCCGCTGACGCCCCTTCGTTGTACGCAATCGCATACATATTGGGATAGAGCGCCGCGCCGGTGTTAGGTGCGGAAACGTAGACCGTTCGGCCGTCACGCACACCCTCGAACCCGTCCACCGATTCCGCAGCAGGAGAGCCGACAAATCCTTGACCGGCAAACCACTCGGCGGGAGAGAGATAGTTGCTGTTGGAGAGCACGCGCACACCGATCGCGTCGTGTATATCCGGATCGTCCACGGCAAAAAGGAACTCCTTAAAAATCCCCGGTGACGCAATGTTCTGCGTTTTTTGGACAACCGAGAGAGCCGGTAAGTCGTCACTCGTGCCGCGCTCCCCTGCATCACGGCAATAAAATGCGGAGAAATTCGTGTAGGGCGCAGTAAGCGTAATGCCCGGCGCTGGGTCTCCCGCATACCAGGCAGAATCTACAAACGGGAAATGTCCCACAGCCGGCCACGGGTTTTCACAAAGGAACACGCGCTCCTCTACCGTGCCGCCCACGATTCGCCCAACGGTAGTGGGTGAGAGAACCGTATCTTCCATGATACGCAGTTGCGCCATGACATTCTCAACCCCATTGATCGCGGGGTTTGCCGTGGAAGCAGTTGCTGTTGTGTTGGCGCTGGTTGAAGCACCGGGAGTCACAACGACAATATTGGGGTCGGCGACACTCGAATTCCACCCCCATGTGGTAGAGACGGAAGTTCCGCTCCATGCCCACGCATACACTCCCGGCACACTCACGATAGGTTGCGCCAACGGCCCTATAAGTGTCATCGCCTCCGCCGCAAGTGGATGAGCCGTGTTCGCCTGTGTAAACAGGCCGGGGCTCGCGGAGAGGTCTTCCACCTGCACAAAATCTACGTCGCAAATAGTATTCCCCGTAGCAAAAATACGGGACCACGATGCCTCAAAGTTGGCAAAGACCGAGGAGTTTCCCACGAGCCCAACGCCCCATCGACTCAATACCCCATCAGGATTCGCATCCGTATAGTTCGCATCCGCTTCTACCAAAATGCGGTAGAGCGTCTGTGGTTCAAGGATTTGGTTGTAGAGCACCGACACGCGTGTGATGAACTCATCAGGATTCGTCTCGACATCTTCGATGGAGAGATTGGAGGCGACAATGCAGCTCACACTTCCCGCCCACGCGCGTGGCGCCACCACGCGCAAAATATTCTGCCACAGACGGGCATACCACGGACGGTCAGAAAAATCCTGCACGATGACGGGCGTCGTATTCGTGGGGCAATCAGAGGCCGTCGTGTAGCGTACGTCGGCCGAGTCGTAAGCGCCATTGCCGTTCGTGTCCTCCCCAAAAGCCGTAAGCACAATATGCTTCGTCCCGTTATCTTCCAAAATGCTCTCTTCACCCATTTGTTGCGTAAAGGCCACACGCACAAGCGCGTTTCGACACACGCCGGCACTCGTGGTGGCAAGCGGAACCGTGGTGCTTTCCTGTACCGCCGGACGATCAAAACAGCAGTCACTCACCCCACAGCCAAGCAGGGCCGGCTCGCCGCATGTCGCATCGGTTGTGCAGGAGCACGAAAGACCGATCTCGGCCGTGCCAAACGCTGAAGTCTCTGTTGCATCGTCCGAACCCGTTGCGCGAAGCGTCGTACGGACTTCCCCGTCCACGACCGCTTGGGTGGCAACGGCCTCGATTTCAAGCGTCTGGAGGGGATCGTACGGCCCCACCCCATCATCCGCGCTTGAGGAAATTTCACATTCCTCTCCAAGTTCCGGCAGACCGCCGTTGCCACAGAAGGATGGCACCGGATAGAAAACCGACGAGCCTTCGTTCTGGCATTGTGCGGAGCACCCGTCACCACTTGTCGTATTTCCATCATCGCACTCCTCGCCGGCTCCTGTCGTCACGTTGTACTCTCTCCCGTTGGAACCACAGACACCATTCAAAATTCCCGTGGGGGTTGTGCGCGACCAGACACCCGGACCGAGCGGTTCAGCTAAACAATTCGCGCTACACCCGTCCCCACTCGTGATACCTCCGTCGTCACAATCTTCCCCTTCTTCGACGTCACCGTTTCCACAGTGCACGCCAATATCGGCGCTTGGAGTGGAACCTTCGCGCAAACACTGCGCCGAACACCCATCGCCGCTTATCGTATTGCTGTCTTCACACTCCTCCCCGCCGGAACGGCCGTCCGGTGTTACTGTGTCGAATTGTGAAATCGTTCCGTCATTACATGTAAGTCCCGCCGCCGTCGAACCTTCGTTAAGACATGTTGCGGAACATCCGTTGCCGTCCAGGTTGCCGTTGTCGTCACATTCTTCGCGCCCTTCCCGGATACCATTGCCACAACACAACAGATCGGTTGCGGGGTTTGCACATGCGGTCACCCCGACGGTTTGACACGTGGGAGAACACCCAATGGGGTCAAGCGCGACATCACAATCTTCGTAGAAAGGATTGACGATGCCATCTCCGCAGACCGCCGCATACGAAATCGTCCCCGTACGCAAACACTGTGCACTGCACGAGAGAGCACGATCGGTGTCAGTGTCAAGAGTGGCCGTGAGCGTGCCGTCGGGAAGGTATGTCGCTACCGAGATCTGCGTATTCGTGGCAGAGTTCGTCACTTGATTCACCAGCCAATCCCATGCGTAAGCAAGCGGATTCAATACTTGGCCGGCCACGGCACAGCTGTCCGGTCGCCCCGTCACTGACGCGGAGAAACTTGCGCGGTCCCCCACGGCTTCAAGAATCACCTCAAGGGGGGAGAGAGCAACGTTCCCAATCCCGCAGGGGGCCGCATTATCCCGCGTGCGGAAAACCCACGAATAATAATTCCCGTAGTTGAGCGGTATAACCGGTGTGCCGTCCGGATTCGTAACCCCCCAGAGGGGAATTCCCGGCACGGTAGGACTTTGCGGCTCCGATGTAATCCCCCCCCAGATCATCACACGATAATACATCGAGGGAGAAAGATCCCCGGCAAGTGTAAGTGCAACGCCGTCTTCGACGTCCAATGGATCGTTTACAAAAGAGAGCGCTGTGGGGACAGGAGAGGTCGGATTGAAGGTTGCACAGAACTCATCCTCACAGGCAAAAACGCGCACATTTGGTTCAAGCACGTTTACCGCATTAACGTGACTCCCCGTAAGCCCCGTCGTTCCTGTTGCTTGCATGGCCGTGTTAAAAACGGCACCCACTTCTGCGTTCACACAGGCTGTCGTGCACTGTGGGTACGCGAGAGATACGGCGGGGTCGGTGAAATTCACGATCAATTCTTCCGTGTCAGAGATGCTGTAGCCAATGGGCGTGGCCGTGACAAGTGCCGGCTGTCCCGCATTGGTTTCCTCTTCAGGCACCACAAAGATAGGCTGGAGATTTTCAAAGGCCTGCGCGGCATTCCCCAAAAACAGGAGCGCATCGTTGATGTCCCCTTCAAGAGGACCGTACTGCGGATCTGCCGTCACGGGATCTGCGGCCTCCTCTGCAGCATCAAGCGCCGAAGAGAGCGTATCACCGGCAAGCAGCACAGGATTGAGCAGCGAGAAGACCGTGACGGTCTCTGCTGCGAGAGCCGTGTTCGTGCTTGTGAGCGTCGCAGCTGTTGGCCCTACCAGAGCATGCGCTTCAGGGAGGATCGTTTGCAGCGCCAGGAGAGCATCGGCAAGATCTGCAAGGTTGGTCGGAACCTCATCAAGAAGAGTTGTTGCCGGCGTGGCCGATTCCGGATCCCCAAGTGTTACCGTGTAGGGCGGATCCACATCAAAGTGGATGTTCTTTCCCTGCCGGTCGAGTTCCCACGCAAAGGCGTAATCATCAGGGTTGATAAGCACACACGCCCCCGTTGCAGGCAGAGCAACATACGGAATCGTCTCGTCGCTCGTCGCCGTATAATCTGGCGGACTTACGAGCACCTCTTCTACTTCGCAGGGAGTGGTGCTGGAGCGCGTCTTGAATCGATATGCATACGCCTGTGCCAGAGGAACACCACGGTTGTTTTTAATACCTGTGGTCGCCGTCGCGCGATACCAGGTATCGGGAAGCAGAGCCGTCGCAGGCGAGAAGATCAGGGAGAGATTCGTCGAGAGCAGAAAGTCTCCGGCAAGATGTCCTGTGGCAACCGTCTCGCAAGGATCCACTCCCGTCCCCGTACACCGATCTACGTAGAATGAGCCGTTGGTAAACGTAGAGATGTCCATGCCGCTCGCGGGAAGGCCGGGAGTGAAGGAAACAGAGACCACCGCATTTGTACAGACGGCATCCCCATCGCTCCACAGTGTTGAGGGCGTGGGGGAAATAAATGAGGTATCACACTGCGTACGGATTGTCGGATAGTTCGGGATGGGGCCGGTCGAGAAATGATACACGTACTGGGCGTTCACACTTGGCTCCCCGCAGGCGGCGGGCGTTGCCGCGCAACTGCCGTTCGAGCAACAAATTTGCGATGCCGTACACAACGAGGGCGTCTCTTGGCAATTCCCTACCGCAAAGAGAAGCTCATTTGATGGTGCGCCAAGAACCGTCACAGAAACCGGACCTGAAATGGCGCCCGTCGGTACAGGAGCGCTGACGTTCTCCGAAGAAGTGAAGCCAACCGGGCTTGCGGCTACCCCATCGTGGAAGGTGACACTCACTTCCGACGCGCTTGCGCCAAGATTGCTTCCGTAAATATTCACCGCTGTCCCCACAGGCCCCGCCACAGGCGCAAGCGCGCAAACGCCGGGTGTTGCAGGCGCCGAGACAACCGTGAAATCCTCCGCGTTACTTTGCGGACTCGTAGGGTAATCCGCACGGCGCACAAAAATAGATTTGGGATTGGATTCCTCCGACGTGGTCATACTGGCTGGCACTTGCGCCACAATCGCCGAGTCCGTCCACCATGCATTCTGGCACGCAGCGGGAAAGTCCGGTTCAAACACCACATCGCCAAGCAAAGGGTCCTGAAAGACAACCACCCCTTCGGTAGATCCAAATCGTTGGCCTAAAATAGTCACGTATTGCCCCACGCCACCTTCGGTCGGATGCGCAACACATTGTCCGGTTCCACACTGCGTATCGGACACACAAAGCTGCCCCGCATGTACGATATCGTTTTCACACAAGGACCGGCCGGATGTCACTTCGCTGATGAACGGCGCACTGGAGGCATCTTCCGGTGAGAGAACACTGAAGTCAATCGTGTTAGACCCCTCATCATTCACGAACACTTGGAGATCGTAGTCGCCCGGAGTACTCGGCGGAACAAGCAAGCTGATAAGCGCATCAAGCCACGTATCCACAGCGGGAAAGAATGACGCGCGATATACCGACGGACCGCTCAAGTAAAACGCCCCGACCGTCGGATCCTCCCCAAAATTATTTCCCACCACCGAGATGCGCGTAGCGGGCAGGCCGTTGCCCGGCGTTACCGCACAGAGCCCAGGACGGCGCACGTCATTCACATCAAAGTCTTGGATAAGCGGGCCGAAATCGTCATCCGTTCGGTCGGTAATTCCTGGCGTCGTGGCCGTCTCTGCTTTTACCACGCCGATCGCCCCATCTGCTGCCTCGGCAGGTACCGCCACAACTACCTGCGTGTTGTTCCAGCTCGGCGCCGGACACGCAATGGGATCCACTTTAATGTCATCCGCCTCGGTATCCGGAGAACCGTAGAAGTACACGATGTTCGCTTGTGCACCAAAACCTGTTCCGTGAATCGTGACGAAATTATCCGGCGCGCCATTGCCAAGCGAAACCGATTGAATCCGCGGACCCGTGACGCAAACGCCGTTTACACAAAGCCCCGACGTGCAATCGCTGTTTTGGACACACACCGACGCATCGCAAGAAAGACAGTCCTCCCCGCCGCAATCTATCGCCGCCTCATCTTCATTTTGAATGGTGTCGGTACAGTGCGGGGCAAGAGCCGTCACGGGCACGCTGGAGGATGTCGTTTGATTACCGGCACAATCTGCCGCCACCGCGCGAATGGCATGGGTACTCGCTGGGGTAAGGTTCCCGGGCGTCCACGAACCCGATGCAAGACAGCTCACGGGACCGTCCCCCGCACAGGATGCCGGACCCGCAGAATCCACGGCTGTATTATCTACCGTAAAGGTGGTCACGCCCACACCGGAATCATCTGTAAGACTTGCCTGCAGAGACAGGGGGTAGCCCTCGTAGACAGGCGCGCCAGACGACGGATCAGTAATAGTCACGGTTGGCCCCGTTGTATCTATGGCATCTGTCGTGGTGAAACCAAAGGAGCACGGCGCGGCAAGCGAACAGGCAATCTCTACGCCGTCCGCGCTTCGTAGACCCTCAGAAACACGTACTTCGTAAGAAGTCGCCGGCTCAAAGCAGCGCTCAGAAGAACTGGGACAAGAAGCATCCGGCAGAACAGTAAGCACACGGCCAGAAGCGGAGAGATCCGTGGAAATAGCGTCCCCTCCGACAGGCGTCACGGTTATGTAAGGGGCAAGGGCGCTCGCGGACGTGGGAAGGTTTCGATTGAAGAGAATCTGAATCTCCGCATTTCTCGGCACCGAGGGAACCGAGGCCAGACACCCCCACGACGTAACGACAAATTGTGTGCGGTAGTCGGCAGGACATGTGGCGCAGGTGCTCAAATTTGTATCCTCCGGCCCCCCAATGACGTTGTTCTGCGACGTGGCGCCCACGAGCGATGAAATGACGAATTGCGCAATAGCAAAGGACGCCAAAATGATGGCAAGCCCGATGACCGCATTAATAATCATGCCGCGCGCTTTGCGCACCTTTTCCTCTTCTCCCTTCGAGAGCATCCACAAAAACCCGGCGTACAAGATCATGCCAATCAAGACCACGCCAGAGAACGTAATCGCTGCGCGCACAAGCCGCGCAATGATAAGACGGATGTCCGATGTCCCTCCAAACCCCGCTTGTGTGGCAAAATCTCCGAGGCCCTCGGTAATCGGCGACGAGGCGGCAAAAACAATATCGGGAAGCCACACGAGTGCGCCGAGAGAGAGGAGGAAGACCAGTTGGGAGATGATGCGGCGTTTCATGCAAGGTTTCTAGGGAGCGGGAGGAGAGAAAATGGGCGGTAGGGGACACGAGCCGGAGGCAAGCGCATTTCCGTCGCAACAACTTGGCTGTGAGGCATCCACGGCGCAATCCCCCGGCGGGCCATAGGCGGGGTAATAACAAATTTGATAGGCCGACTCCACTTCGTTATTGATAAAAGGGTAGTACAGCTGTGTGATGGTATCCTCCAGGTAGTCCAGGAACGACCCGTGCTCCAAAACCGCAACGGTCCCCACGACTTCTGGCTCCGTCGCAGGCGGGACTGCGGGCACCGTCACTCCCTCCGCAAGAGGCCGATACCAAATTTCATGGAACGGGCGCGGAGCAATGCCCATATTCGTGTTCGTTAGTGACCCTACACGCATCGGCACATCAAACGTCACGCGCACGGGGGCAGAAATATCCACGTCGGGCTGATTTAACGTGGGAAGCAAGGACGCGATGGCGGGGCGATCGAGGTTTACATCATCCGTCGTTGAAAAAAATGACCAAAAGTTGTCTATGGCAAGATCGTCGTCCGGCTCTGGCGTCAGTGCCGCGTTGGCTGGCGGCCCATTGGCAATAAGATTTTGGTCGTCGCCGTTTTTCCCACCTCCATCCAGAGAATTCCCTGCCACGTCCACCACGCCATCGTAGCCCACAGCCGTAAAGAGCGCTTGAGGCGGTTCGGCGCCGAGCGTGGCGGCACGCACCAGAAGCGTAAAGTCATCATTCCCTGGAAGACAGAAGATTGCTCCTCCGCAAGCGTTCTCGCCGCATTGGTCAAAACTCGTAAATTCGGTCGTGCGGTACCCATTTGTGATGCGCCATGTGCCTTCTACCGGTACCGCGTCACTATCGTCGTCACGCACTTGGAGGTTTGAGAAAAATCTTGCCGGCGTGGCGGTGGGACGATGCACTCCCGCCGTGGCGGTAGGGTCTACCGCCTCATTGAAGTTCACTTGCACCACGATATTGCGGTCTACAGTCCGATCGGCAACAGGAATAACGCTTTGCACATAGGGCGGGGTAATATCCACCACCGTGGAGACCGTAAATGACCAGGCATAGCCCGTGGTATTGGGCGGAGGGAAGGCCGGAAACGTTGTCGTAAGGTCAGGGCCAAGTTTCAAAATATCGGCATCCAAAAGGACAGAGTAGTTTTGCTCTTCTTCTGCGCTTCCAATAAACTCCACCGGGTCAAAGACAAAGATTTTTTTGTCTGCTGTATACGTGACGTCTACGGCATCTTGCACAAGAGCGCCCGCAACCCCATCAGCCGTACGGTAAATTTTCACATTGCCCGCATTCACTTTACCCCGCGGGACTTCGGCCACCGGATCAATCGTGCCCGGAGCAATGAGGGAGTCAACAAACATCGATTCTTTAAATGTCACGATAATTTTTGTGTTGCGCGGGATCTCTACCGCTCCGCGAGCGGGATAATGATCTTCGATAATCCCCTGCCCCAGCGCTCCCGAAAGCGGTTCAATAAAGCCGGCAATGTTGGTAGAGGTAGATGGCTGGCGAAGCCCGAGCGAGCGCAGAAGCGCACTTAAGATAAACGAAGCGATTCCGTAAGACGCAAGCACGATAGCCAAACCGATGACGGCGGTGCGAATGATGCCGCGCGCGGTTTGGATTTTCTTGGGATCGCCACCTGCCAGCATGTAGCGAATACCGGCGTACACAATGAGACAGACAAAGACGATGCCCAAAAACCCAATGACCGCACGAACAATCTTTGCTGCAATCACGCGAACGTCTTGTGTGGGCAGACCCTGAGCGCCAATGTCAGAAAGATTTGCGCCAAGCCCTGCTTCTGCGCCGAATGCTATCGACGAGAGAAAAAACAAACCCGCCGTCACGCTAAGAGTGATGGCTAAAAAAAGAGCGCTGCGTTTTGCACCCACAAACCGCATGCGTCTATTATACTCTACTTTCTCTTTATCTTGTGTGGATACTACACGAGAATCTTCTCGGCAGTCGCACGGACGCGCGCGCCATCCGCCCGGCCGACCAGACGCTTCACCGCCGCTCCGATAACCTTTCCAATATCCGCTTTCGTCTTGGCACCCGTCTCCTCGATGACGGCGCGCACGACCGTTTCGATCTCGCTATCGCTCGCTTGCGCAGGGAGATAGGCTTCAAGCGTGGCAATTTCCGCACGCGCTTTCTGCGACAAATCCTCGCGCGCCGCCGATTCATAGGAGACGAGCCCGTCCTTGAGCGCCTTGAGTTCTTTTTGGATCACGGCCGTCGCCTCTTCATCGGTAAGCGCGTGCCCCACCTCGATCTGCCGATATTTCATGGCAGACTGCAAAAGGCGCAGCGTCGAAAGTTTACCCGCATCCTTCTGCTTGAGCGCAGAAGTAAGATCTTCGTGGATACGTTCGGAAAGCATAGTGGAAACTAGTATAACAGAATTTTGTGGAAACCAAAGAACGGCGCGTGGCCGTTCTTTTGTGTTATGTTCGTGTCGTTTGCGTCGGCCGCGGTTCTTCCTTCCACTGTCCTGTACGCATAAGGTATTCGCGCATGACCGAGAGTTCCAGTCGGCGCAAAGCCGAGGCGCGGCGTGCCGTCTTGTTCGGTTCGGCGTTGAAAAAACGAATCTTGCGGACCTGAAGCGTCCGTCCACTCAACTGCATGCGGCGGCTGAAGCGGCGGAAGAGGCTCTCAAAGCTTTCATTTTTTTTGCGTGTGACTTTCAACATAGTTTCACCTCCCAGAGGTGGGCATACGGTACCGATCGCACATTATTCTGTCAACCCGAGGCGTTTCTTCACCATCGAGACAACTTTGTTTGCATCTACGATTTCCTGGGCTCCCGATTCCATATCGCGAATGATAATCGTCCCGTCCAGAACCTCTTTTTGGCCCAAGATCAGCGTGATGGCAGCTTCCTGTTTGTTGGCCATCTCAAGTTGCGCCTTGAGCGCTCCTTTGCCAAACGCTTCCGCCACCGGCACGCCAGCAAGCCGAAACTCTTCATAAAGTTTCAGTCCCTTGCGGCGCGCGGAATCGCCCAGCTGCGCAAAGAAAATCTTGGGTTGAAAACGAGCGGGAGGATGTAGATTGAGTTCGCGCATGGCATTCACGACACGCTCAATCCCCACAGCGAACCCGCACGCCGGTGTTCCCTCGCGTCCGCCCAGCAATTCCACCAAACCATCATATCGCCCGCCAGCCGCAAGCGCCCCCTGCGTCGCCGTCGAGGAACTTTCACTCGATGTGTAGAGCTCAAAGACTGTCTTGTTGTAGTAATCAAGCCCGCGCACCAAAAACGGATTCAAGCGATACGGCACTTCCACCTCTTCCAAAAATTCCAAGACTTTCATGAAATGTGCCTTGCTCTCTTCATCCAGCCAATCCACAATCTGCGGCGCTTCAGCAAGCAGCTCTTTTACTGTAGGGTCTTTTGAATCAAGAAGTCGGAGCGGATTCTTTTGGAGACGCACTTTATCGTCCTCGCTCAACCGCGAGCGGAACTGGCGGAAGTACGCGACCAGCTCCATGATGTATTCCCGTCGCGTTTCGGCGGTGCCAATCGAGTTGACCTCCACAATCGCCGGAATGTCCAGGTCGCGGAAAAAACGAGAAGCGATGACTATAAGCTGGGCGTCCACGATAGGATCAGCTTCCCCGATGGATTCAAACCCGAATTGATGGAACTGGCGATACCGTCCTGCCTGTGGTCGGTCGTGCCGGAACATGGGGCCGAGATAGAAAAACTTTACCGGTTGCGGGCGGTTCAACATGCCGTGATTCACATAGGCCCGCGCGATCTGTGCAGTCGCTTCGGGACGGAGTGCCACGCGCGCGCCAGACTTATCCTCGAATGTATACATCTCCTTCTCGACGATGTCCGTGGCTTTCCCCACGCTCCGATTAAACAGTTCCTCGTACTCTAAGAGCGGGAGCTCGATCTTTGAGAAACTGTAATATTCCGCAAACGAGCGCGCACGGTCACGGATAATGTCCCAATACGCCTGTTCTTCGGGAAGCACGTCGCGGAACCCACGCAAGGTCTCAATAACCTTCACGCCTTTTTTTGGCATGTTCTCGGCCTCCTCTGGGGACGGCTTGGGTTTCTCTTCCTTCAACGGTACCGGCTTAACAAATTTCTTCTTTAGCGGTTTTTTGGCAGGCATAGATTAAAGGGTATCGTACACGGGCGTTTGAAATCCTCCAAGACGCGAAAACGGGAAGCCGCGGAACCAGACGCGGCCGACCATTAAGTCTCGCCCGACGGGACCGAAACTGCGCGAGTCAAGACTGTAATCCCGGTTGTCGCCCAGAAGATAATACTCCTGGGCTCCGAGTTCTACGCGCTTCTTCCCCACGGTCTCGGCGCCATCAAGATACGGCTCCTTAAGCGGAAGTCCCTCGGGGTATGCGTCGTTATAAATCTTTACGCGTCCCTCATCTACCTCGACTGTTTCGCCAGGAAGCCCGATAACGCGCTTGATAAAATACTGGCTTGGGTCCCGGGGATATTGGAAAACAATAATCTCGCCACGCTCGGGCTCACGAAACCGGTAGGAGATTTCGTCTATCACCAGATACTCATTGTCGTAAAAATTCGGTTCCATGCTGGCGCCGCGCACAATGAACGGCTGGATCAGAAAAGCGCGGATGGGGATGATGATCGCTGCGGAGATCGCCAAAATCTGCACGAGTTCTACAATAAAAACAATCACGGAGCCAAAGACCCCGAATCGTTCCGACCAATGCGCCCTCTCCGGCACCGAAGGCATGTCTTCCATAGGTGCGAGCACTTTATCAAGGAAATTTCCAAAAATCAACCCCTCCCTTCGCGAAGGGAGGGGTCAACTAGCAGCCTGTTTCTCTGCATGCGCCAGAGCATCTGCGTGGAGCTTGCGTTGAAGAATCTCGTTTTCGATTTTGAATTTGAGCTGGTACGCCTGCTGGAGCGCTTCGTGCGGTGTGGGGCGCGCCAAGAAACTTCGGGCCGTAAGTTGGCGAACGAAACGAAACGTGTCGGGGATCGCTCCGTAGGTCTTGAATTCTGTGATATGTCTGGCGAGTGATTCCTTCTGCGCCTCGGAAAACGGCGGATCCGTTTCCACACGGCCCTCGTAGATGGCCTGCATCTGCGCGAGATTATAATTCAGGTCGCCGTACTGCAGACCTCCGTGTTTGTCGTACGCGCGGTCTTCAAGAAGTTCTTTTACGCCCGTTCGCTTCATCTTCCCGTGCCCTAAGATATTCATGAGAATCACGCCCACGGCAAACGTATCCACTTTCGTCTGCTCCTTCCAGTCCGGAACCTTCGCTCTCGCGGCAACTTGCTCCGGAGCGATATAGAGCGGCGTCCCCACGACGTTTCCTTCTTTTGTCTCAAGAGGCGATTCTGACCGAAGCCGAGACGGCTGTGTTTGCTCAATCGCCTCACCGTCTGGAAGAGCGGCAAGATACTGTTGCATCCGCGCATTATCCCAATTGCGCGGTGACCACTTTTGCAATTCCGGAAGGTCGGCGAGTTCCTTGTACGCGTATCTCTCCACGAGCCTTTGCAAGCGTGGAACGAGCTCACGCATGCTCGCAATTTTTTCTTCTGAAGATAGTTCCTCTTGCGTCACAGCCGCTACATCTCTCAAAGCTTCCCAAATGGCCTCCTGCTCTTTCATGGGGAGAAGTTCCCCGAGGCGCTCCGCCTTACCCTGTTCCTCCGTCCGTGCAAGAAATCCGACACCCCGCACCGACACCAGGGTATACAGTGCATGCGCATCGTGAAGAATCTTCCCCCACAGAGTGTGCGTGGCCTCAGAAAACGCAACAACGTCTCCCGACCTGGACCCTTTGGCAAGTCCGAAGTCAAGAAGGTCAAGGCGCCCGTCGGCTCCGCGCATAAGGTTCGCCGGCTTCACGTCCCGATGCCGCAGACCGCGCGTATTCATGATCGCAAGCGCTTCAAGCACATCAATGATGTCGTTCATTGCCTTCGAGCAAACTTCAAGCTGTTCAAAACGATTTCCCTGTTGAAATACGCGCAGACTTTCCCGGCGGTGATCAATCAACTCTCGTTGAAATGACGAGCCTTCTACATATTCCATAAACACCGCGATAGCCTCGCGTGTGCGCACCGTCTCTTGCCATGCGTCGGCCAACACCTGAACTTTTTCTTTCTGTCTCGTCTGGAGACGAATAGCATCAAAGAAAGCCGGAAAATGCGCGGCCTCAACGGGAGAGAACTCTTTACCCTCTGCCATAATCCCCTTTGCAAGCGAAGAAAGAACCACGCCGTTTTCGTTGCGTCCGGGATGCAGAGCTGCATGCGCGGCAATCTCACGGGCCACCATGGTTTCCTTGCGGATTGTATCTTCCACAAGCGCCGGCTCGCCACGAGAAACCGCCACGATCTTCATGACAATTTTCTTCCCCGTCTCGCGCGAAGTCCCTACATACGCACGCGCCATCCCGCCTGCCCCCAAAAATTCAAAATCAAATGTCTGCCCATGAAGCTCAAGAGTTTTTGGTGCAGGAAACACGTGTCCATCTTTGTCCTCAAAACGGGAGGCCTCCATGGAATAGGTGTAGCGGCCCATCCAGCCGTGAACAAAAAGCGGGTTCAGATCTTTCAAGGTGGTAAAGATTCGTTCCGCTTGGTGTTCCTTCTGCTCTTCTGCGGACCACACGGGCCAGGCAAAACCTTTTTGGTCGCGCACACGTACAGCGGGGGGCATTTTTACTTCCACGCGCATGGCAGGGGCCCGCTCTTTTTCGAAGTTCGCCGTATCTTCCCACAACTCTTCTGGTAAATAGCCCGGGTCGTTCACCTGATCAATGTCTTCCACGCCATAAATCTCAATCGTAGGTTCCAGTGGAACCCGTGGCTCTTCGTTCTGCTCTTCCATGGACATGCGCTCAACACGTGGCATAACGAGGGCTATTGTAGCGGTTTTTTTGGCAGGAGACAAAAACTCTCCGTTCGAACGGAGAGTTTTTGGTGGACGTTGGAGGATTCGAACCTCCGACCTTTCGAATGTGAATCGAACGCTCTAACCAGCTGAGCTAAACGTCCATGCCGCTCGCACGGTACTCTAAAAAGAGGCATCTAGCAAGCCCGTTGGCTTCTCTTAAGCGACACGGTATACTGACCCAACTTATGGAGGAACCCCGCGTGAATCTGCTTCACAAGAACACCGAAGAAATGTACGGCCGACGGCCGCGCCCCTTTTTTTTGCGTGCGCGCGTAGTAGGCACGGTGATCGCTCTTACCCTTGTGATTGGGATCGTCTTTTCCGCGACATCCAAAGACGCCTCCGAGGAGGTCGGCGGCTCCGTATTCACAACCATCTCGCGCCTTGTTCGCTCGGCCGATAAAGAACTTTCTGGAGAAACAGACGACCGTGTAAATATCCTCCTACTTGGCATCGGGGGGAGCGGGCACGATGGGCCAGAGCTCACAGACACTATTATTTTTGGGAGTTTCCAACCATCCACGAAACAAATCGGCCTGCTCTCGATCCCCCGCGACCTCGTGATCCCCCTCGAGGGGTACGGCTGGCGCAAGATCAATCACGTGAACGCATATGGAGAGGAGCAAAAACGTGAGAGTGGGCCAGAGCTTGCTGCACAAACGATTGGAGAAATCCTGGGCCAGCCGGTTCACTACTGGATAAAGGTAGACTTCAAAGGTTTTGAGACCTTCATAGACGCCATCGGCGGCATCGACGTGGACGTGGCGCGCGCCTTCACCGACCCCGCCTATCCGCTTGAAGACGAAGAGGGCACCATCACGACCCTCCATTTTGAAACAGGGCCCCAGCAGATGGATGGAAAGACCGCCCTGCAATTTGTGCGCTCGCGTCACGGCGACAACGGCGAAGGGTCGGACTTTGCGCGCGCCGCCCGCCAGCAGCTGGTACTCGTCGCGGTAAAGAAGAAATTACTTTCCGCCTCCGTGCTGTTGAACCCGGCGCGCCTCACGCGCTTAGTGGGAACGTTGCGCGAGAATATGCGCACGAACCTTTCTTCGTGGGAGATCCTGCGCTTGGCGCGCATGGAAGATCTCTTCACTGGACCGTCTATCAATCATATTGTGCTCGACACACGCCCCGGTAGTCCGCTGTACGAAACGACAGCGGGCGGCGCGTATGTTATCTTGCCGCGCCACCAAAACTGGGATCGCATCCAAGACATTGCAAAAAATCTTTTCGACGCGTCCGAAGCAGATCTTGTTTCGCGCGAAGCGGCGCCGCGCGGCATCACGCTTGACATTCAAAATGGCACAGACATCCCAAGCCTCGCCGCCACCGTGGGCAACCTTCTACGCGAGGAAGGGTACACCGTCGCCGATGTAGGAAACGCCGAAATCAACGGCGTGAAGGAAACGATCATCTATGACCGGAGCTACGGTGCCTATCCCGCCGAGCTTCTTGCTCTTGCGGATTATCTTAACGCACGCATTTCCCAATCGGCAGGCGGCTGGCTGGTAAGCCAAGAGATCGTCCCCGACGAACTCACGATCCGGCCTATTGACGTTGCCTCGGCTGGCCCGCCGGTTGACTTTCTGGTCATTCTTGGGGAAAGTACCGTGGATCGCCTCTCCTTGCGACCCTAGCTATGCCTACTCTTCCAACCGTCGCTATTGTCGGCCGAGCAAACGTGGGAAAATCCACGTTGTTTAATTGTTTGGTGGAAGAGAAGAAAGCACTGGTCTCTCCGGTGGCCGGTACGACGCGCGATCGGCAAGAGGGGTACGTGCTCTGGCGCGGCCACGTCATACGTGTGCTCGATACGGGCGGACTCGACATCAAACACCCGGACGACATTGAACGCGAGATCATCCGTCAGACCGATCTTGCCACAAAAGAGGCCGACGTGGTTCTTCTCCTTCTCGACGCGGGCGTAGGGCCTATGGAATTCGACCGTGAGCTCTATCGGCGCGTGCAGAAACTCCACAAGCCCGTGGTCATCGCGGCAAATAAATGCGACACGAAGCCCGCCAAACGACAGTCTTCTGCCGACTGGCGATTCCCGGGCGGGGAACCCACGCGCATTTCTTCCATCCGTGGAGAAGGAACAGGCGATCTCCTCGATCATTTGTTCGAGTTGTTTGAAAAATTAGGCAAGCCGCCCGCTCCGCAATCGGAGGTCATACCTGTGCGTGTCGCCATGATCGGTAAACCCAACGTAGGAAAGTCCTCTCTCTTAAATAGCCTACTGGGCGAGGAACGCTTCATCACCTCCCCCGTGGCGCACACAACCCGTTCGCCAAATGACGTACGTACAGAGCATGACGGTCACTCCTATATATTTATTGATACGGCCGGTATTCGCCGGCGCGTCAGCCGCGAATATACGCCCATGCTGGAGAAAGCGGGGGTGGAACAAACGCGCGCCACGCTTCGGCGCACCGACGTCGTACTGTTCGTGATAGACGCCACCGACGCCATCGGTGTCCAAGAAAAAGTTCTCGCGGGAGAAATTGCCGACTCCGGTGCCGGCGTAATCATTGTGGTGAATAAGTGGGATCTGGTGGAAGAAAAAAAGACCGGCACCATCAACACCTATCAAGAACGCATCCTCGACCATCTCCCCATGCTTGCCTTTGCACCGCTTATGTTCGTGAGCGCAAAGACGGGTCAGCGTGTCGCGCGTTTGTTCGCCGCCATTGGAGAGGTGCAGAAAACACGTTTCTCAGAGTTCGACGACGAAGCCGTGGAGGCGTTTCTGCGTCAAGCCATCGCGCGCCACCGTCCCACGAAGGGCATGGGCACCGCGCCGCCGAAGATTATGGGCATGCGCCAAATCGGCACGGCTCCCCCTACGTTTGTGATTGCGGTAAAATCCAGGCATACAAAAAAACTCCACACATCCTATGTGCGCTATCTTGAAAACCGGCTTCGGGAAACCTTCGAGCTTTCTGGCGTCCCTGTGCGCTTGGTGGTCAAAGCCGTCGCGTCGTAATATGCGCCCACTCATCGTGGGGCTTGGCAATGTCGGCAAGGAGTATGAGCAGACACGGCATAACGTGGGATTTGAAATCGTAGACGCACTTGCAAAAGGAAAAAATCTTTCATGGAAAAAGGAGGCGGCACGACACGCGTTTGTGGCCACATCGCGAGAAGTGATTTTGGCAAAGCCCACCACCTACATGAACCGCTCGGGAGAGGCTGTACGAGAACTTGTGTCGTTTTACAAACCCTCCCGCATCGTGGTGATCTACGATGACGCCGACTTGCCCATGGGAGAAATCCGTGTGCGCGGAGACGGTCGGAGTGCAGGCCACAACGGAATTGCGTCCGTCATTGAACATATTGGAGAGGAGGCGTTTACGCGTGTGCGTGTAGGCATCGGCCGGCCAGAAAACAAAGATATTCCTCTTGAAGATTGGGTGCTCGGAACGTGGAATGAGGAGGAATGGAAAAAGATAAAAAATATTGTGGAGGAGGCCACACAAAAAGTCGAAATCCAGCCGTAGGGCTGGATTGAGGAGAAAGAACACTACTTGATGTCTTCGCCGTAGCAGCTCTGGGCTCTGCCTTCGGCGTTCTTGGTGCAGAGGGTGGGAATGCCCCCGCAGTAGTACCGGTCGTAGAGGGTGCGCTTCTCGCGACCCTTCACGTTGACGGCACCGGGCACGCACTCGCCCTTGAGGACATCGCCCGTCAGCATCGCCTCGAGCGCGCGCTGGGCGTACCCAGCTTTCTTCTCGGCGGCGAGAGCGCGCTCGTCAGCCTTGCCGAACTTGGTCTCGGCCAAGTGCGCCGAAGCGGCAGACTCCGCCGCAGCGGCTTCAGCAGCCGAGCGCAGTTCCTCCCGACGGGACGTTTCCTTCGAGAAGACGGTGATGAGACTGGCCACGTGGTCGTTCATCCACTCCGACGACTCGCCGATGCTCGCGATCTGCTCGCTCTGGGTTGCGTCCACGCGGCCCTGGTGCATCCAGAACGCAACGATTCCAGTAGCAAGGACGGTAAAGAGGCCGATCACGATCGTCCGCACACGCTTGAGCGCGTGGAGAGCCAGAGAGAGGCGTTGACCGAGATCTTCCACCTGCTTCACGGACGGGAGCGCGATGACCGGCATCGGCCGCTCCGTCCCGGGGGTCGTCTGCTGCCTGGACGGCGGCGGCTCGGGGTAGGCCAGCCTGCGCAGTGCCACCATCCCCTGCTCCATGGTCATGAGCCGATCCCACATACCGTCGAAGACCGCACGGTTGTACGCCGGCTCTCCGCTTCCGTCGCAGATGACCGCGACGATCTGCGTCCACATGCCCGTGAGGTCCGGACGACTGATCGTGAAGGGGAACTTCGTCGCCAGGATGGCCCAGACATTCTGGGCGTTCATCGCCTTGGGAGCATCCCCCATCCCGAGGACCTCGGCCCACAGGTAGTCGCGGCGCAAGTTGGGCAGACGCCACAGATCTTCGGGACTGGGCGGCGCCTTCGCTGCCTGATCTTCACGCTTGAGCTGCTTCCAGATCGTGTCAAAGCTCGCCCGTCCGAGGGGAGGAAGATCACCCTGGCAGAGCATCAACTCCACCATCAGGTTGAAGTCAAGACGCATCTGCGGAAGAGCGACGATGTTGGGGAAGTGCCGCTGAAGCAGCCGCCAGGCGTTGTCCTCGTTGATGTCCCGAGGGTCCATCCCCTCGATCTCGAAGACCCGGCAGAGATACGCCCACCGGACGTCCAGGCCCCTCCAGTTGGCCTCAGGGTTCGGATCCGGCGCCACGGGCGGGCCGTTGCCCCCTCCGTTCGCTTCAAGTTCCGCCGCCACGCGGTGCATCTCGTCGGGGTCGAAGCCCTCCGTTTCCTCATCGTTCCCGATGCCATCGTGGATGGCTGCGGCCAGCACGTCCCGCCGACGGTCACCCTGGAACAATGGCCCCTCCGGAATGCCGGGAATGGATCCCCCCTCTTCGTCTGCTGTCTGCACCGGCGGGGCACCACCAACCACCGGCACGATGCCGGGGCGCGGAAGATCCGTCGAGCCGGGGGCAGCCTCTCCCTCATCCCCAGGCGGTCGGGGAAGAAATCCCTCGTCTTCCACGATCTGTGCGGGACCCTTCTGGCCCTTGTTTCCATCGTTGCTTGAAATGAGCATTCTGTTGTCTCCCTCCATAGGTCGCCAGACCCACAGGAGCCTCGGATGCTAACAAGAGAACTTCCTCTCGTCAAGCATCACAAGTACAATAGCATGCACCCTATGTTGACGACGGAGTTGCAAAAAACTGACCTCCCCTTCGCCCTCGCCGCCGCCCGTTTTCCCAAATTCGGCGCCAAACGCCTGGCGCGCCTCAAGAAGGCTTTTGGGAATTTCGAGACCGTATGGGGTGCCGAGGCAAGAGACCTGGCGCGGGCGATCGAGCACATGGCGCTTGCCGAGGAGTTTGTCGCGGCACGACGAACCATCGAACCAGCAGAAGAAGTCGACAGGCTTGCGCAGACAGGCGTGTCAGTGGTGTGGATCGAAGAAGAGACGTACCCAGCTCTTCTGCGCGAAATCCATGACCCACCTCCCTTCCTTTTTCATCGCGGCGCCCTTCCAAAACCAGCCGACGTTCTTCTGTCCGTTGTGGGAAGCCGTCACATGAGTCGTTATGGCGCAGCTGTCCTTGAGATGTTTATGCCAGAACTCGCGCGCTCCGGTGTGCACATTGTAAGCGGTCTTGCACTTGGGTGCGACGGGTACGCACACGAACTTACCGTGAAGCACCGCGGATGCACCTATGGAATTGTCGCGGGCGGATGTGACACCGAGAGTATCACGCCCGGACAAAATCGCGCGCTGGCGCACGCCATGATCGCCGCAGGGGGTGGGGTGATCTCTGAACAACCTGTGGGTACCGCATCCTATCCGTCATCTTTTCCGCTGCGCAACCGATTGATTGCTGGCATCAGCCGCGCCACATTAGTGATCGAGGCCGCTGAAGCGTCCGGCTCGCTTATCACTGCGCGTCTGGCGCTCGAAGAAAATCGCGACGTCCTTGCCGTTCCGGGTCCCATCAATGCTCCTATGAGTATCGGCACAAACCGGCTCGTGCGTTTTGGTGCGCATGTTGTTACCTCGGCCGAAGACATCCTCTCTCTTTTAGAGCTTGCCCCCACCACCCCTGTACCCGCGCGCATCGTCGAGCCACAAAACGCAACCGAAGCGGCTCTCCTCCCCCACCTCAACACGCACGGCATACATGTAGACGAGCTTGTGCGGGCCAGTCGCCTCCCTACCACCCTCGTTCTCCAAACCCTTACCGCCATGGAACTGCGCGAGGTCGTTGTCCATATCGGAGGGAATCATTATCGGTTGAACGGGTAGCAAACCAGGATGTACAGATCGTGGTCCCCGCTTGACGAAGTCCGTCGCTCTTGTCATTGTGTGTCCCATTGACCGCCCTGCATGAGTAAACTCCTCATCGTCGAGTCGCCGACGAAAGCAAAAACGATCTCGAAATTTTTGGGACATGACTATCATGTTCTTTCTTCGTACGGTCACGTGCGCGATCTCCCCAAGAGCGATCTTGGGGTGGACATCGAGCACGGATACGCTCCCACATATGAAGTATCGCCGGACTCGCGCAAACACGTGACAGCGCTCAAAAAGGCCGCAAAGGAAGCAGACGAAGTCCTCTTTGCGACGGATGAAGACCGTGAGGGAGAGGCTATCTCCTGGCACCTGGCAGAGATTCTTGGTATGGAACCCCGCGAGGTAAAACGCGTCGTATTCCACGAAATCACCAAGCGCGCCATCGAGGAAGCGCTCGCCCATCCGCGGCCGCTCGAAATGCCGCTCGTAGACGCCCAGCAAGCCCGGCGTATTTTGGACCGCCTCTACGGTTACGAAATCTCC
The DNA here is from genome assembly GCA_016187485.1 of Candidatus Uhrbacteria bacterium. Classification (NCBI taxonomy): domain Bacteria; phylum Candidatus Uhriibacteriota; species Candidatus Uhrbacteria bacterium. The sequence goes on from JACPJO010000004.1 coordinate 81,856, forward strand.
CCCCTCCTGTGGCGAAAGATCGCGCCAAAACTTTCCGCCGGCCGCGTGCAAAGTGTTGCCACGCGCATCATTGTGGAACGCGAACGCGAACGCATGCGATTCGTGCGCGCCGGTTTTTGGGACGCACACGGCGTGTTTTGCAAATCAGATGCCTGCTTCCCCGCACGACTGGTGGAGGTGAAAGGCGCGCGCTTGGCAAATGGAAAACATTTTGACGCCGCAACCGGGCTCCTTACAAAGGAAGCAAAAGAAAAAGGATTTGTCGTCCTTGATGAAAAAACTGTGCGCGATCTTGTAGAGACATGGAAAACCACGTCGTGGAGTGTAAAGAGCGTGGAAGAGAAGCCGGCCGTCTCACACCCAAGTGCGCCGTTTACCACAAGCACTCTCCAACAAGAGGCCGCACGCAAACTCCGCTTATCGTCCAAAGAAACCATGCGCTCTGCCCAATCGCTCTACGAGCGGGGGTTCATCACCTACATGCGCACGGATTCCACGACGCTTTCCGCACAAGCGATCTCTGCGGCGCGCTCCATCGTGACCACGCGTTTCGGCAAAGAAAACCTCCCAGCGGAGGCACGCCAATACCAGACAAAAGTAAAAAACGCGCAAGAAGCGCACGAGGCCATACGGCCCTCCGGAGAAGCATTTGCCGATCCGGAAGAAGTAGCCAAAGAGATGAATCCTGCCGAGGCAGCGCTTTATGATTTGATTTGGAAACGTACGATCGCCTCGCAAATGATCTCCGCCTCACTTCGGCACACCACCGTAGAAATTTCCAACAACGAAGCGCTTTTCTCCGCAACAGGGAAAATTGTTGATGTGCCGGGGTATCTGCACGTGTATATGGAGGGGAAGGACGAAACGGAAGAAGAGGCTGAAGCAACTCTGCCGGCGCTTGTCGCAGGCGACAAACTTACGGCACAAGAGCTCTCCCCAGAATCGCACGAAACAAAACCACCTGCGCGTTATACGGAAGCCTCTCTCATTAAAATGCTCGAAGCAAACGGCATTGGCCGCCCAAGCACATTTTCTTCCATCATCTCGACCATCATGACACGCGACTATGTGCGTAAGGTAGGCCAAGCGCTTGTGCCGACATTCAAAGCGTTTGCGGTCGTGCAGCTTCTGGAGCAATGGTTTACACATCTGGTAGACATTGGCTTTACGGCAGAAATGGAGGAGGGGCTCGACGCCATTTCGCGCGACGAAAAAGAGGCGACGCCGTTTTTGGATGCCTTCTACCACGGGGGCACGTATCCGGGTCTTGCGGGCATGCTGAAGGCCGAGATTGATCCAAAAGAAGCGTGCACCATCGCGCTCTCCCAACATCAGGGTTCTCCGGTCAATATTCGCGTGGGACGCTTCGGTCCCTACTTGGAGTGGCGAGACCTTCGCGTATCCTTGCCCGAAGACATGTCTCCCGAGGATGTCACGCCCAAAGCGGCCGAAGAACTCCTCTCGAAAAAAGCCGAGGGACCACGAAAGCTTGGAGACGATCCGGAAGGCGGACTCCCTATCTATGCGATGAGCGGACGCTTTGGCCCTTACGTCCAGCTTGGAGAAAAATCCGATGAGAGTAAGCCAAAGATGAAAAGTTTGCCGCGGGGCATGAGTGAGCAGGAAGTTTCTCTTGAACAAGCCGTGTACTTATTGTCTCTCCCGCGCGAAATCGGCACACATCCAGAATCCTATGAGCCCGTCGTGCTTGATCTTGGACGGTTCGGCCCCTACATCAAATGCGCAAGTGAGAGCCGAAGTCTGAAAGCGGAAGATTCCATCTTCACATTGACGCTCCCGCGCGCGCTCGAGCTTCTGGCGCAAGAGAAAGTGGGTCGTGGCGGACGGCGCATAACGAAAAAGACTGTCTTGAAAGATCTTGGGGAAGGCCTGCAGATTCTCGATGGCCGCTACGGTCCCTATGTCACGGATGGAAAAAAGAATGCGTCGCTCCCCAAAGGAACAAGCGCGGAAGACATGACCGTAGAATCCGCCCAGACGCTTCTCTCCGAGAAAAAGACAAAGCGCAAGAAAAAGTCTTAGTGATGGTCTTTCTTTTCGTGTCCTCCGCCTCCATGACCCCCTGCGGGTTTTTTTGGTTTTCCAAAAAAGAGGTTGCCGACCACGGGAAAAAGGCGCTCGCCGCGCTCTTCCCACGGCTTCGGACGCTCGTGCGGAGGGTGCAGGTGATCCAAACCAAAGCCAAAGCCAAAATATTTTCTTGTCCAACTACCAAATCCGGCAAGTTGATTTACTACGCCATCTGTCCACTGTTCCCCATAGTATAGGATGGGTTCGCCAAGCACGCGCCACGCGGAGCGCAGAAGATACCCGGCGGAAAGTCCCGTGAATGCCGCCGTGCCCAGCAGCCCGCGACCGACGTGCCCCAAAAACGGATCGCCTTTCACCTCCCCCTTTCCCACCCTCTCAAGCACTCGTTCATCTTGTGTCATCTCCCACAGCAGCTGGTTCATCTCAAGACGTTTGACGGGGTGCCACCACGATGGCGGATGAACAACGTCGCCCGTCACGGTACTTTCTATGTGCCCGTGCGCATTTTCACGATACGGCGCCACAAGTTTTTTGGTTTCTTCCGAAAGCCAAGCGTCGCCGTAGTTCTTCCACCCCTTCTCGGGAAGTCCGAAAACATCCTGCAGAGAAAATCCCTCTTTGTCTTCCACCGTCGTGCGTTCGTGCATCTTGTCCGACGTCATCTTCATGAACCGCTCAAAAGCGCCCTTCGCTTTTTCAAGCGTGCGCGCATAGGCAGCCTCGGATGCTTTGAGCCGCTGCTTCACGTCGGCAAAATCCAGCTCTTCATCGTTGCGAAGATTTTGGATCGTCGTGTGTAATTCTTCTCGCGCCTTATAAAACTTCAGAACAGCTTCTTGGTCACCATCAAGCTTTTCATCGCTCTGCCGGTCTCGAACCCGAATCTCTTTCACCTCTTTATCACGTTGGAGTGTCCGCAAGATGGCCAGTTCCTGCAAAATTTTGAAGTAGTCCGGCGGATCGCCCTCGTGGTGATCGATAGTGACGAAGTGAAGATCCGGGTCGGTGGCATAGGTATCTCCCACGCGAATGCCTATGTCTGACATCCCCACAGCATCCTGCAAACGAACAGCCGTACTCTCATCTGCTTTGTAGACTCCCACATTCAACTCTACGACCCCATCGGTACGACGCACATATTCTCGCGCTAAATGCGCGCCGGGATTACGCTCCCCGCGATTTTTTGAAATGGCGCGTTCCTGTGCGGTTTTAAGCGCATCGAGAATCGCACGGTTTGTAAGCACCTCCATCGCCGCCGTCCTTCGAAGGGACGCTCCCGCCTGTTTTTCGGCGTCCTCGAGCACCTGACGAGCATGGCGTTCCCGTTCGCGAAGTTCCGCCATCGTTGCCGCGTGCGCCATGTCCGGATTGCCGAGGGAAGCTCCAGGTCTTCCGTGATCAGGCGAATGCGTCGTCATATGGCTCGCATTCTACCAAAACACCGCAAATCCGCACAGCCGCTTGTCGAGACGCAAGGGGTACGTTATCGTGGGTGGATATGTTGGGTACTTTGGAGGGCCTTCTGGGCGTCATTGCGGAGAACTATCCATCGGGGACAGACGCCTCGCTTGTTGAACGTGCTTATCAATTCGCGAGAGCGGCACACGAGGGCCAGATGCGCCTTACCGGGGAGCCGTACATCACCCATCCCACCATTACCGCCACGAAATTGGCCGCCATGAAACTTCCCCTTGCCGTCGTGGCCGCCGGACTCCTGCACGATGTCCCCGAAGACACCTCGCGCACAAGCGAGGAAATTCGCGCCGCGTTCGGGGATGATATAGCCAACATGGTGGAAGGCGTCACAAAACTTGGAAAAGTGAAGTTCCGGGGGATGGATCGGTATGTGGAAAACCTGCGAAAAATGTTCTATGCCATGGCGGAAGACATTCGCACCATCTACATTAAATTCGCCGACCGTCTGCACAACTTGGAAACCTTGAGCGCCCAGCCCATCCCTAAACGTGAACGCATCGCCCGCGAGGTACTCGAGATCTATGCCCCCATCGCAAATCGTCTCGGCATGGGAGAATTTAAAGGAGCCTTTGAGGATCTGGCGTTCCAATATTTAGAACCAAAAAAATATCAAACGGTCAAAGCGCTCCGCGACAAAATCTTGCGCGCGCGCGAAGGCGTGCTTTCGCGCATGATCGACGCTCTGAAGAAAGATTTGCTTGCCGAAGACCTTCAGTTTGTCTCTGCCCACGGCCGCATGAAGCACCTCTACAGCCTCCACCAAAAACTAGAACGGCACGACAATGACATTGCGCGTATCTATGACCTCATCGCCATCCGTGTGATCGTGAAAAAAATCCCGGATTGCTATACCGTGCTTGGTATCGTGCATAACCGGTGGAAGCCGCTAAAGGGCCGCATTAAAGACTACGTCGCCCAGCCAAAACCAAACGGCTATCAGTCCATTCACACAACGATCTTCGGCGACGACGGCATGATCGTAGAGGTACAAGTACGTACCGAGGAAATGCACGAGCTTGCTGAATACGGACCGGCGCGGCATTGGCAGTACAAAGAAGGAAGCGTTCCCATCACCAAGCTTGATACGCGCTGGATCAATGAACTGGTGAAAGTGCAGAAAGAGCTCACCGGCAAGGAGGAGTTTCTGGAACACCTGGAAGACCTGAAGCTTGATGCATTTCGCGACCGCATTTTTGTCTTCACCCCCAAAGGAGATGTCATTGACTTAGCCGAGGGTTCCACGCCGATTGATTTTGCTTACGCCATCCATTCGGAGATTGGGAATAAATGCGTTGCAGCGCGCGTGAATGATCAAATGGTGCAGTTAGATGCCCCTCTCAAGTCGGGCGACTTGTGCGAGATTGTCATTGATAAAAACCGCAAAGGGCCAAATCCCGACTGGATGGATTTCGTGAAAAGCCGGCATGCGCGTACGAAAATCAAAGACGGGTCGCGCAGCACGATCCGCCAATGGCTGAAATCCAAGTTTGATAAAAGCCGTGAGCGAAAGATCAAAGGTCTATAAGGCGGCTCAAGAGATCACGGAGCTCTTCTTTTGAGTAATAGAAGAAGGAAACTTTGTTGGTGTCAATTTCAACTTTCGTCCCAAAAACTTCTCGAAGTTTCGCGGCATGCGCGGCAAGATTCGGGTCAGCCCCCTTCTTTCCCAATCGTTTTGTTCCAATCCCGACGTGTCCCTCTGCTTGGCGCACCGTAAGGCCGCCCGCAAGCATGGCTTGAAAAAGAGTCTCGCGTTTCGCCGGGTCTGTTTCGGAAAGCAGCGTGCGCGCATGCGTGCGCGTAATTTTGCCGTCACGAAGCGCACTCTTCATGGCTTCGGGAAGATCGAGCAGTCGCATCGTATTTGCCACCTCTGAACGGCTCTTCCCCACGCGCTCCGCCGCGGCCGCTTGCGTCAAATTAAATTCCTCAATAAGCGCCTTATATGCCACGGCTTCCTCCAACGCGCCGAGTTGCTGGCGCTGAATATTCTCAATGAGGGCCAATTCCAATTTCTCCTGATCAGATGCCGTGCGCACCACGGCCGGCACCTGCGCCATGCCAAGATCGCGTGCGGCACGCAGACGGCGCTCTCCGGCAATAAGTTCAAAACCGTCCCCCCGGCGCGTGACGATAAGCGGCTGGAGGATCCCGTGTTCCTTGATAGATACCATCAGGTCGTCCATCTCGCTTGCCGAAAAATGTTTGCGTGGCTGAAACGGATTCTCCGAAATCTTCGCTACAGGAATTTCCTGCATGCCGTCTTTGGCAAGTTCAGGAAGCACCTGCGACGTAAGACTTTCTTTTTGTGGTAACAGGGCGCCAAGCCCTCGGGCAAGTCCGCTCATAGTGTGGCGGGGTCGGGTTCGATGGTGCCGCCCGATTCGCGCAGGAGAAATTCCCGTGCAAGCCGGTCGTACGCCTTCGCCCCCTTCCCGGAAGGATCATAATGTAAAATAGTTTTTCCGGCAGATGGCGCCTCGGCCAGCCGTACCGTGCGTGGAATGACCGAACGGAAAATGCGGTTGGGAAAATACCGATACAGTTCTTCAAGCACATCACGCGACAGCGTTGTTCGGCTGTCGTACATCGTGATGACCGCGCCCATGATCTCGAGCTCCGGCTTCAAACCAGATTTTACCAAATCAATCGTTTGCATGAGTTGGCTCAACCCTTCAAGGGCAAAGTATTCTGCCTGCACGGGAATAAGAACAGAGTCAGCTGCTACAAGGCCGTTCACCGTAAGGAGGCCAAGCGAGGGCGGGTTATCAATAATAATGTAATCGTAGTCGTTGCGCACCTCGAGCAGCGCTTGGTGGAGTTTCCACTCACGCTCGGAAGAGCCGACAAGCTCCACCGGCGCGCCTGCAAGATTCATGGTAGCGGGGATCACACGCAATCCCTCATGCGCGGTAGCTTGTACAACTTCTTTGGGTCGGCGCACACCCATGAGGATCTCGTAGATGCCGTGCGGGATCACGCGATAATCCAAACCGAGGCCGGACGTGGCGTTTGCTTGCGGATCCAAATCCACCAGCAAGACAAACTTACCGTAATACGCAAGATAGGCCGCGAGATTCATCGCGGTCGTCGTCTTCCCCACTCCTCCCTTCTGATTCACAACGGAAACAATGTGGGCCATAGCAGGAGTGTGCATAGTATAGCAGACGGAAACGATTGACAGAAAGGCATTTCTGTGTAACTCTTGGGCTACCCCCCAAGGGGTGCACGAGACTGGATGGGTCGCCCGCAATCCTGCGGGGATGCCAAAAGGTCTCATGGTGGGACGTCCGGCATCCGGAGTCGCCACAGGAGTCAGTCATGCACAATCACAGCAAGCCCGTGAGCTCCGTCCTGTCGTGGATCGCCTGGGTCTTCATCAACCCGACGGTTCTGGCCGTCGTGGGCACGTTCTTCTTCATCTGGCTCTTCGCTCTTCCGGGTGAGCCTTTCTTCGATGGGCCCATCGTGACGGCGAGCGACAAGATGACCTTCGCTGCCTTGTTCGCCTGCGGTTCCGTGGTCCTGGGAGGATCTATGTTCATGAGCATGAACATGATGAACTCCCATCTGAAGCGCCATCAGATGGAGGCGAGCCGCCACCGCCTGGAGGGAGCGCTCTCCATGTCGTACATCTGCAACACGCCCGGCGCAGAAGAGATGGGGTTCCAATACCGGACGCCCGAGGACACGCTTCGGCTCCTCGTGACGGCACTGCGTGAGTTGCCCCAACGAGATGCGTGGAACATCACCGAGGAACAGCTGCGCGTGCTCGTGCGTCACGGCCTGAACGCGCAAGTGGTGCACAGTCAGCTCCTCGTCCTCGAGGACTTTCTGCGCGAGCCGCGCAAGCTGGCGCAGAGCAAGGGACTCAACGACGTGCTGGCCGCGATCGTCCCCTACCTCGAGTTCGTCCGCGAGACTGCGCTCATGAACTGCGATCCCGACACGGCTACGCGGCGGCACTACCTGATCCGTGAGGCACTCGAGAAGGTGGCGCCCGTCATCACGAGGACGAACTAGTTCCGTTCCTTCTTGTCTCCCGTAGCTCGTAAGAGCGAAGGAGAATCACACGACCCCCCTGGGTCGTTTTCGATTTATCCGTATCTGAAATTGAGTTTCGAAGTGCACTAATATCTACAGGTTTTATTCGATACTTAGTTTCGAAACTTCGTCTCGAAAACAGTCTCAAAAATCGTACAAGACACAAGATCCATAAACCTCACGCAAGGGCCGATCGGCCCTTGCGTGAGGTTTATATGAGGTCTATATGCTATATGGAAGAAAAACAAAAAGACCTTTGTGGTCTTTGGTGCCGGGAGAGGGACTCGAACCCTCAAGGGCTTGCGCCCACGGGATTTTGAGTCCCGCGCGTATACCAATTCCGCCATCCCGGCATTGCAAGCAGGATACTAACAATTCTTGGATTACTTGACAATCAAGCAGTTGGACTATAGCATTCAGCCACACGACGCGGGGTAGAGCAGCCAGGTAGCTCGTCGGGCTCATAACCCGAAGGTCGCGGGTTCGAATCCCGCCCCCGCTACCAATTGTTCGGGGCTGGGTAGCTCAGTTGGTTAGAGCGAGGGACTCATAAGCCCTAGGTCGCCGGTTCGATTCCGGCCCCAGCTACCATATAAAGACCATCTCTTGGTTCTTTTTATTTTCTACAGAACTCCCATCACCGTATCAGTGAGAATACCGACAATGATGCCGGCAATGGCCACACCAACCACGATCGCGGGAATGGCAAAACGCGCAGGGATGCCAAAGAGCACCGCCGCCACAGCACCACTCCATGCGCCGGTAAGCGGGAGTGGGATAGCCACAAAAATACACAGTGCCACCGCACCATACCGTTCATACGACGGCCCAAACTTTTTCCGCGTCCGCTCAAACCACCACAGAAGCCACCGATGGAGAAAGGGAATGTACCGCTCGATAATTTTTACCGACCACGCCAAAAAGAAAAACAGAGGGATCGCCGGAACAAGATTGCCAATCACGGAAAGAAGGTACGCCTGCCAAAACGGCATACCGCCGGCGAGAGCAATGGGAAGCGCCCCGCGCAGTTCCACAATCGGCAAGGCCGCAATTAATAAAATCTTCCACATAGTTACAGAGTCTCATCCGGCCAGCGATACACATCAAACGCCCACTGCGAGAGCGCCTTCGCTTCTTGGAACCGACTCTGCGCTGTCTCGGACCCAAGCACCACTGTGTAGAGTGCATGCCCCACGCCATCCTCCACGCGCACACCAACTCCGTACCCCGCAAGCGGAAGGTATCCCGTCTTCCCTACGGCGATCGCATAGGGCGGCGCATTCAAGTAGGAGGCAAGAAGATTGTTTGTGGTAGGAATACTGTATGTGCGGCCAGAGGTACTGGAAAATTCAGCAAGAGGAATACGAGATATCTCCGTGATGGTCGGGTTGTCGAGCGCTGCTTTGAGTAAGACCACGATGTCCCGTGCCGTGGCCACATTATGCGGATCAAGTCCCGTAGGTTCGACAAAGGCCGCGCGGCGCATCCCTATCTCTCCTGCCTTTTCGTTCATACGCGCCGCAAACTGCTCGGGGGAAAGGCCGGACAGACGCGCGAGCGCTATTGTCGCCGGATTGTCTGACCCCACCAGGCTTGCCTCAAGAAGATGGCGGACGCTCACTTCATCCTCCACATACAGATGGTCACGTCCGCCCTGGCGTAAGTCCACCGGGAGAACACTTGCCGGAGCGGAGACATCTGGGTTGGTCTCCAAAAAGACAAGCGCCGCTAATAGTTTCGTAAGACTTCCAATGGAGCGCACCTCTTCAGGATGTTTTGCAAAAAGCTCTGCTCCGCTTCCCGCATCCGCCACCAGCACGCTTGATGCTGTGGTAATAACCCCAAGCCGTGTCGCATCTACTTTCTCGGGAGGACGCAAACCACTCGTCGGAAGAGGAGCGGGAATCCACGCGCTTATCCCCTCCACCAGGGCAGGCGCCTCTTTCGCTTCCGGAAGCGTGGCGTATTCCAACGCAGACGGTGAAGTAGGAACAAATTCCACCATCGCTGCGGCAAGAACAAGTTGCGTAAATAAGCGGATCATACCGAGTCCTCCGGCATGGCGGAGAGCTGTGCTTGAAGCCGCGCCACATCTTCATTCTTTGCAAACGCGGTGTAGTTTGGAAGCTGCACAACCGACGTGCATCCCAGATGCCGAAGAAGTGTTGGACTCACACGGTAGGTAGGTTGCATCTTTTGTTCGTTGGGTTCTTCTACAACCATGTCGCGCATCAGCAAATGGCGAAGGATCAGCGTGCAATTCACTCCGCGTACTTGCTCAATCTCAGGCTTCGTCATCGGCCCGCGGTACGCAATCACCGTAAGCGTTTCAAGCGCTGGGCGTGTGAGTTCGCTCGCGGCATCCTGTTTGACGAACTGTTCCAGGTCGCTCGCATAGGCAGGATTGCTTACCAGTTGAACGTCCTCGCCTGTTTCCAGCACGCATACGCCCGCATCTGTCGCATGGCAGCGCGACACAAGTTCTGTAAGTGCTCCCCCCACCTCTTCTTTCGTGCACCCAAGCGCGCGTGCGAGTTGGGCACGCGAGAGAGGTTTGGCAACCGCGAAGAGTACGGCTTCAAGACGAGAGGAAAGAGACATAGCCTAGATGCGTTCAATGGTAATGTCGCGAAAGGTCGCAGACTGACGTGTGCGCACAAGCCGCTGTTTCATAAGCTCAAGAAGCGCCAAAAAGCTTACCACCACATCTATTCTTCGAGACGCACCCGACGTGAGGTCACGAAACGCGAGCGTCGCACGCGACATAATGGCAGCGCGTAATTCCTGCATGCGCTCCGCTACCGACGCCACGCGCTCCATCGTAGTACGCTTAAGAGCAAAGAATGGTTCAAGTATACGCAGCACGCGTGCAAAAGCTTCTTCCAGAACCTTCCCTGTAAGCGTCGAGGGAAATGCACGTGTCTTGAGTGTCGGCAGTTGCGGCCTCGGCCGTTCTGCCATTTTTGGCAGGAGAGAAAACGCTTCCTCGATGTGCGGCGCCAATTCCATAAAGAGCTTGTAGAGTTGAACTTGCAGGGCAAGTTGCTCTCCTGTCCGTTCCTCCTCTGCTTTCTTCTCTGGGAGCAATTCTTGGGACTTCAGATAAAGAAGACGCGAGGCGACAAGGAGAAAATCTGCAAGTTCGTCCGCCGGTACTTCATGCGTATCGAGATACCGCAGATATTGTTCGGTAACGGCCGAAAGGGAAACTTCCGTGATCGGCATCTCTTCGTGCTCGATCAATTCCAGCAATAAATGAAGCGGTCCAGAAAACCGTTCGGTCTCGATAGTGTACGCAGGTCGTTTGCGATCCTCCATGTTATACAATCTTTATATGCGCCTCGCGGAGCGCTTTGGCGGACACATCGCTTGGCGCACCCATCATGGGGTCGCGCGCGTCACCCGTCTTTGGGAAAGCAATCACTTCACGGATGTTGGGCTCCCCCGCCAGCAACATAACGATGCGATCAATACCCGGCGCGAACCCTCCGTGGGGTGGCGCGCCAAACGTGAACGCTTCAAGCATATGACCGAATCGTGTCTGTTGTTCCTCCTCGCTTACCTTCAAGAGATCGAAAATGCGCTTTTGCAGATCACGTTCGTGAATACGGATACTGCCCGACGACAACTCATAGCCATTTAAGACAAGGTCATACGCATTCGCACGAATCGTTAGAAGATCTTCTCCGGCCATAAATTTTTCGCGGTCCTCTTCATGGATGGAGCAGAACGGATGGTGCTTCGCGGCAAGCTCGCCTTCTTCGTCCATTTCGAACATGGGGAAATCAAGCACCCAACCAAACGCGAGTTCGTTTGGATCACTTTTATCTTGGCGAAGATCGGGCTTGTCCGTGCCGTACTTTTCTATCGCCTCGTTGTACGAAAGACGTGCGAATGGACGCGTGGAGATCCGCTTGTCCGGAAACAATTTTTCCACAAGGGCGATAAACATAGCCTCTGTGTATTGCAGAACATCTTCTTGCGTCACAAAGGACATCTCAAAGTCGAGCTGTGTAAACTCAGGCTGGCGATCACCGCGCTGGTCCTCATCGCGAAAGCACCGCGCCACTTGGAAGTAGCGCTCGAACCCTGCCACCATGCAGAGCTGTTTGAACTGCTGCGGCGATTGCGGCAAGACGTAGAACTTCCCTTCGTGGATGCGCGACGGCACAATAAACTCGCGCGCCCCCTCGGGGGTGCCTTTCATAAGGATCGGCGTTTCAATCTCCACGAAATCATGTGCATGCATGTATTCGCGGAAAAAAGTGATCACGCGGTCACGTAGCCGGATATTTCGCTGCATGCGCTCCGCACGAAGATCCAGGTATCGATATTTCAACCGAAGCTCCTCGTTGATACCAGACGTTTCTTTGTTGACCTCAAACGGCGGCGTCGCCGCTTTGTTCAACAACCGCACGTCTTTTGCCGCTACCTCAATCATGCCCGTGGGGAGGTCCACATTCACTTGCTTCGCACCGCGTTTTTGCACAACACCAGAAACTTCCACAACATATTCATGGCCAAGCCCGCTCACCACTTCGATCGTATCAGCCGAAAGATCCGGCTTGTAACACACAATCTGCACCAAACCACTCCGGTCGCGCAAGTCAAAAAACACCAATTTATCCCCCATGATACGCACAGAATGCACCCAGCCCTTCAGAAGGACAGCGTTCCCTTCTGCATTCACCGTCTCCCCAGCAAGTAAGCGCTCCATATTATGGTGTCAAACGATTAATAGTTCTTGGGAAAGGGATCGTCTCGCGCACGTGGTTGACGCCGGTAATCCAGCGTACCCAACGCTCTAATCCGACACCGCCGCCCGCATGAGGAATTCCTCCGTACTTCCGCACATCCAGATACCATTGGTAATCTTCCACGCGGTAGTTGCGCTCTTTCAGGTTCGCCAAGAGCTTCTGGTAATCGTTTTCACGCACGGCTGCTGTCGCAATCTCTCCGGCACCCTCAGGCGCAATCAAATCGGCACAGTATCCGCGTTCAATACCATCTGCGTCTGTATAGCGATGCATATAGAACGCCTTAACCGCGTAGGGATAGTCTTCAATAAACACAGGGAGTTGATAGATCTCGCCGATTTTCTCTTCAGCCTCGGTGTTCAGATCATCCTCTGCCGTCAAATGAAAACCGTGTTGTTCATTAAGCGTTCGGATCATGTCACGTAGTTTGAATCTTGGGAACGGTTCCTTTGCGGCGCGGGCCAAGAGCGTCGTGTCGCGTTCCAATATCTTCAATTCTTGTGCGCGTTCCTTCAATACATGCGTGAGCACGTACTTCAACAGGCGCTCCGTGAAATCCATGCTCGCCGCTTGATCGAACAACGGCGCTTCCCAATCCATCATCCAAAACTCATTCAGGTGCTTGCGCGTCTTGGATTTCTCGGCGCGAAACACCGGCCCAAAGTCGTACACTCGGCCAAGTCCATGCTCCATTGCCTCCAAATAAAGTTGCCCCGATTGCGTGAGGTATGCCGGTGTACCGAAGTGATCCACCGCATAAAGTTCCGTAGTGTCTTCGCAAGATGTTGGTTGAAAGATCGGCGTATCTGTGCGCGTGAATCCTTCATGGCGCAAAAACTCCACAATGCGCCAGGTTATCTCATCACGAATGCGCAGCACCGCCCACGGCGTGGCAGAACGTACGTAGAGGTGACGATTGTCGAAAAGAAATTCAGGGCCGTGCTCTTTCTTCGCGATCGGATAGTCTTCTTCGGCAAGCGAGAGGATTTCAAATCCCGTTCCTTCTACTTCGTATCCGGACGGAGCCCGCGGTTCAGCCTTCACGACTCCGCGCACAACCACAGAAGACTCCATCCGCACCCTCGTAAGTTCCTGCCAAAGAGACTCCTCCACTCCCCCTTTGCTGTAGACTATTTGAACAAAGCCCGTCCCGTCACGAAATTGCAAAAAGAAAATCTTTCCGCTCGAGCGAAAGTTGTAGGCCCACCCTTTCAGTTCCACCTCCTCCCCAACCTCCCCCGGCAGATCTGCCACAAAACACGTATGCATAGCAGGGAAAAGTGTACCCAATCTGGGGTTGCGGCGCAATGCGGGGCCGTTTAAGTAAAAATCATCTGTGAAAGGGAGACGGCGGGGAGGGCCGGGGCATGAGCAAGAAGGAGAGATTCGACCACCTCCCCCATTTCGACAAGCACCTCCGGAGAGCGCGCCAACCGGTTGACCTCATCCAGAGCCTCACGTCGGGCAAAACGCAAAACACGAATCGTATCAGGACTCAAAGACTTTCCGGTTATCCCTTCTTGTGCGGCAGCGCACGCTTCGCAAAGAAGCCCTCCCTTAAGCGAGGACCACGTGGCCTTCTCGCGAATAGATTGACGACATTCTACGCACAGAGAGAGCTCCGGCCCGTAGCCGGCGGCCGAAAGAAAGTGGAGAGCCACGGTGTACCAGGAAAGCGCGTCGAGACGTTCGTCAGGCGTGCGTAGAAGAAATCGCATCCATTCCTCAAGCGCGGTATAGGTATGCGGTTCGGCGTGATGAAGACGCGTCGTAAGGTCGGCAAGCGCGCGCGCCGCGTGCGCATATACGCTCGCTTTCGGACGTCGGGCCAATAAAGGAAAAGATTCTACCGATTCTACGCCGGCCACCGTAAGGCCGCGCCTCCCTTCAACGACAAGAACCTGCACAACGCCAGGCGATTCGAGTTGCGGAGTAAGCTTTGCTAATATTTTCGCCCCGCCCTTTGCTAAAAGTTCCACCTTGCCATGCGTGCGGCTTAAAAAAACATACACGCGGTCCGCCTCCCGGTGCGCGCGGCGGTGGAGCACCATGCCGGTTGTTGAAAAAATATTACCCACGCGTTTTTTCTAGATAGTCTTGGAGCAATAACATAGCGGCAAGGGCGTCTTCCTTCACGCGCGAGCCGTGCTCTCTCTGCAAGCGACGGCTTTCCGTGGTCGTAAAGCTTTCCTCTATCTCCTCCACCAGCACCGCCGTGGAGCTTGAGAGCTTACGCAGAAAATCAAGCGCGATGTCGGTCTGCGCGCTGGCGCTTCCATCCGCTTTGCGCGGCACTCCCACTACAATGCGGTCGAATTGTTCGGCGCGCACAAATCCGGCGATGCGCTCCGCCATCTTCCCCGGTTCGTTGTCGTGATACCAAACATCAAGCGGGACAGCGGTCTTCGCCTGTGTGTCCGCAAGCGCCAGCCCCACCTTGCGTGTTCCATAGTCAACGCCAAGCACGCGCATAGCTACACCGGGAGAGGCGTAAGAATTTCTGGGATGCCATTCACCAAAGCAAGAGAAACTTCAAAGTGCGCCCCGAGGCTCCCATCCACCGTAACGATGCTCCATCCGTCCGATTCCGTTTTCACGTGGTAGTCTCCAAGCGTCACCATCGGTTCTACCGCCAGACACTGCCCTTCTTCCAATTTGGTACGCTCGTACTGCGCGTCATAATAATTCGGCACGTGCGGCGCTTCGTGTACTTCGTGCCCCACGCCATGTCCCACAAGGGCGCGCACAATCCCAAACTTATACGGTTTAACAATCCGTTCAACGACTCTCCCAACGTCCGCCACCGTGCCGCCAACACGCAGGCCTGCCACCGCTGTTTCCATAGCTTCGCGCGTGACACGAAGGAGAATACTCGCTTCTTCAGAAATCTTTCCCACCGGAACCGTCACGGCCATATCTGTGCACAAGCCCTTGTACCAGCAACCAATGTCGAGGCCAACAATATCGCCCTCCCGAAGCTCCCGATCGCGTGCGCCAGATCCGTGCACAACTTCTTCATTCACCGAAATGCATACGGTGGAGGGAAATGGTGGATCGTGAGGTTTTCCTTTGTATCCCAAAAATGATGGCGTGGCGCCCGCTGCGCGCATAGACGCCTCGGCTGCCGCATCAAGATCACGAAGCCGCACGCCGGGAGCGACAGCATCTACAGCAACTTTCAATGCAGCGGAGAGGATTGCTCCGCCTTCGCGCATGAGGTGAATTTCTTCCGGGGTTTTTGTCCAACTCATAAAGAGGCAATAATGCGCGCCTGCACTTCCGCAACCGACCCCATGCCGTCCACATGGTGGAGAAGTCCTTTCGCCTCGTACTGCGCTATAACGGGAGTCGTGTCCTGCTCATAAATTTCCAGGCGCCGCATGATTGCTTCGGGTTTATCGTCGTCGCGTTGCACAAGAGTTCCCTCGCCGCAAAGACAGGACTCGCCCGCGGCATGCCCCTCGGCGGCACGATACACACGTCCGCAGACAAGGCACGTCAAGCGTCCAGAGAGGCGCCGCAAAGTTTCCTCTTTTGGAATTTCGATCACAAGCACATGCGTCGGCTCGTCTACCTGTTCCATAATCTCGTACTGACTCTGATTGCGCGGGAAACCATCCAGAATATATCCGTTTGTTGTATCGGGCTCTGCAAGGCGGTTTTTAAGAACCTCCGCCGCGACCGGATCGGATACAAGGTTCCCTTTGTCGGTAATGCGTTTGATCTCTTGGCCAAGAGAGGAGCCCGAGGAAACAACGTCGCGTAAAAGCTGGCCCATGCCAAATGCTGGAATATTGAGGTGCTTTGAAAGGAGTTCCGCCTGCGTCCCCTTCCCGCTCCCCTGGGGGCCCATCATGAGGATTTTGTAGGTCATAGCGGGAACAGTGTAGCAGAGGTTGGCAGGGTGAGGTAGGGGCCCACAAGGGTTCCCTCGGAGCTTAATTCCGGGCAACAGCCATCGTTAAAATGACAAAGCCCCAGTGCGAGATGGTTCGAACCGAAGGTTCGAACCATCTCGCCTGGGGCGAGACACGTCGTGCGCAGACGACGTGAGTGGAGGTTCAGGGGACCGGCAGGAAGCCGACGAAGGAGACGTCGTAGTGCCAGGAGTCGGCGGGCCAATGCCGGGCAAGATCACGACCGAACTGGTCGGACATGAAGCCCGGCACGGACAGCGACCTGCTGTCGTGGTACCAGCACGCGTCGATGTCGGGGACGGAGATGTGGTAGCCCCGAGGATCAAAGACGCGACACCACCACGTGAAGGCGCCAACGTGGCCCAGGGCACCCTTCTTGCGGAAGTGGTCCCGGACGACGTCCGCCGGGATGACCTCGCCCGGCCGGAGGTCGGGCGTCCAGACCATCGGCTTGAACTTGCAGCCGCGACCCGGGATCAGCTTGCCGCTCGAGCCCACATAGTAGTCCCAGATGGTGTAGCCCTGATCCAAGTGGGTGAGATCGAGTTCGCGGGCCACGAGGGCGGTCAGCTTGGTAGCGTGGAGGTCGGGGACCGTGATGATGTCGTAATTCATGTTCCAGTTCCTTCCTTCTTGTCCGACACCAAAGTGTCAGACATGGGGGGTTGTCAAACTTATCACTCCAAACCTGCTAACAACACGGGGTGTTGTCACAAAAAACAGGTCTGGAATGACAAGCTCTTTTAAAGGACGAAGGTGTGAATTTACCAGAAAATCAGACTTTTGTCAATGAATATGGCCTAATCTAGCATAAAAGCAAGGCCTTTGCCTTGCTTTTTTATGCTGCCTCAAGACAACTCTTTTTAAACGTCGTATGCGTGAAGAGTCAGCTGCGAATCAACCTGTTTGATGACATCAATTACCACGGCAACCACGATCAGGATGGATGTGCCTCCAATAACGAGGTTTGCACTTCCCGTAAACTGCTGAATAATGAGCGGGAGCACGGCCAAGAGCGCCAGGAAGAGAGCGCCAGCAAACAACACGCGATTTACCACCCATCCCAAATACATAGCCGTAGATTGCCCCGGGCGAATGCCAGGAATGAAAGCGCCACTCTTTTGAAGGTTCTCCGCTACACGATCAGGATGGAAAATCACCGAGGTATAGAAGTAGGTGAAAGCAAACACGAGCACAAAGTACAGCGCGCCGTAGACGGTTTGATTATTCACGACTTGTAACAGCCATGTTGCCGTGTCCTTCACCCACTCGGTGCGCGCATTCACCAGAAACTGTCCCACCGTTGTAGGGAGAAGCAGAATAGAGATTGCAAAAATAATTGGGATCACGCCCGCCATATTGAGCCGCAGCGGCAAATGGCTCGTGGCGGCACCAAGCAAGCGCGACCCACGGATCTGTCGCGCATGCTGGATAGGAATATTGCGTTGAGCCTCCTGCATCACCACGACGGCGTAGATCGTGACAAGCACCATGAGCACAAACAGGATCAGTGTGATCAAGCTGTCTTTGGTGTACACACTGAATGTCTGTTGAAGAAACGAGGGAAGCCCGGCGATAATTCCGGCAAAGATGATAATAGACGTGCCATTGCCTATCCGATATTCAGAAATAAGCTCCCCAAGCCACATCAGGAACACAGTCCCGGCAACCATAGAAAGGAGTGCTAATGCCATCGTCCAGCCCGACAGACTTGCGACAAGCGCTGGAGCCTGTTGCGACAGGAGTGCTGTGAGTCCGTACGCCTGGATAAAGGCAAGCGGCACGGTGGCCAGACGCGTCCACTGCATAATGCGCTGGCGTCCACGCTCTTCCTTTTGCATTTCTTCAAGAGACGGCACGACCATTCCGAGAAGCTGGAAGATGATAGACGAGGTGATGTAGGGAGCGACGCCGAGCGCGACAAGGGAAAAGTTGTCAAGGGTGCCGCCCGAAAAGATGTTCAAAAGCCCGAAGAATTGATTCCCTTCGAGTACTTGTGAAATATCGCTCGCGTTCATGCCGGGCACCGGCACGTGCGCGACAAACCGAAACAATACCAACATGCCTCCCACTGCAAGCAGACTCCGGCGGAGAGCAGGGATCCGAATGACCTGGGTGAGCTTTGACATAAGACGTTAAACGACTTGGCCGCCCGCGGCTTGTATTTTTTCGCGCGCGCTCGCGGAAACCGAACACCCTTTGACCGTGAGGGCTTTCCCAAGTGCTCCCGTGGCAAGAATTTTGACATTCACAGCATTCGCGGGCACAAGTCCTTTTTCCTTGAGCACTTTTGGCGTCACCATCGCCCCTTCTTGAAATACTTGGGCAAGCTTCGTGAAGTTGACGACAGACGGTTTGGGAGTGAGGCTTCGGAATCCGCGCACTTTCGGCGTCGCCAAAATAATGTGGCGCATACCGAGACGCTTAGTACCGCTTACGCCTGAGCGCGCCGTTTGTCCCTTCCCTCCGCGGCCAGAGTACGTCCCCTTAGAGCCAAGACCACGTCCAACGCGCTTTTTTCCTTTCCGCGCTCCTTTGGCGGGACGAAGGGTATGTAGTTGCAGAGCCATATTATTTGGTCTGTGTTTTCAATTGTCGCAGTCCGACAAGCGTCGCACGCGCAATATTCAATTTGTTGCCAGACCCCATGATTTTACTCACCGCATTTGGGACACCGGCCATTTCCAACACGACCCGGACCGCACCGCCGGCTTTCAGTCCTGTTCCGGCTGGCGCGGGTTTCAAGAGCACAACCGCTGCGCGATATTTCGCCGACACCGCATGAGGGAACGTTCCTTCCTTAAGCGGGATCGTAAACACGTTGCGCTTCGCTTGACGATAGGCCTTTTCTACCGACATGGCCACATCCGCTCCTTTTGCTACCCCGACACCGACACGGCCCTTTTTATCGCCAATCACCAGCGTGGCGCGGAAACGCATGCGCTTTCCGCCAGCGGTCACGCGCGTCACGCGCGAGAGATCTAAAATCTTTTGATCAAATTCACGCTGTTCGCGTTCACGTCGGGCACCGCCTGGACCACGACGGCCTCCTCGCCCGCCCCCGGCCCCGCCGCGTCCCGGCATACCTCGGCCGCGACGTTCTCCGTGCGGCTTTGTGTCTGTTCCTTTTTGTTCTTGTGTCGTCGGTTCCATATTAGAATTTGATTCCTCCGGCGCGCACGGCATCCGCCAGAGCCTTCACGCGTCCATGATAACGATATGCGCCGCGGTCAAACACCGCCGTCGTAATCCCCTTTGCAAGGGCGAGCTTCCCTAGTTCTTCTCCAACCCATACCGCACGTTGGGTTTTTGTCTTTTTGTCCGTGTGCTTTCGGTCAGAAGCCGCACACAGGGTCTTTCCCGTGTCGTCATTAATCAGCTGCGCTTCAATATATTTAAGCGAACGGAACACGCACAGACGCGGGTGTACCGCTGTACCATGCATGGCGGACCGTGTGCGACGCTGCCTAAGCGTGTGGTGCTTTTGCTTCAAAAGTGTAAGACGGCGTGTAGTCATATTATTCGGCTGATTTGGCGGCCTTGCCCGCTTTACGACGGATCACTTCGTCCGTATATTTCATCCCCTTTCCTTTGTACGGTTCCGGTTTTTTGAGCGAGCGGAGATATGCCGTAAATTGGCCCACTTGTTCCTTGTCGGCTCCCGTTACCGTAATGATACCCTTTTCAACCGTCACGGTTAGACCTTCCGGGATCGGCACATCCACATCGTGTGAAAAACCAAGCGACAGCTGGATCTTTTTTCCCATCAGGGCCGCTTTGAATCCCACGCCAATCAACTCAAGTGACTTCGTGTATCCCGTACTGACGCCTGTCACCATGTTGCCGAGAAGCGCGCGGGTCGTCCCCCACAGCGGTGAAAGCTCGTGCGTGTCACCGTTCACCTCGACCACCAGTGCCTTCCCATTCCCCTCCTCTCCGATTTTCGGCAACATGGAAGCATGAACGTTTCGTGTAAGCGTTCCTTTGGGCCCCTTCACCGTCACGTGTGTGCCATCAATCATGACCTCAACACCGGCAGGAAGGAGAATCGGTTTTTTTCCAACACGTGACATATTAGAAGATTTCACAAATCACTTCACCGCCCAAACGACGGGAGCGCGCTTCTTTATTCGTCATGATACCGCTTGAGGTAGAAACAATCGCAAAGCCAAACCCGGAAAGGACTCGTGGAAGTTCCGTTGCCTTGCGATACACGCGTGATCCAGGCGTGCTCACGCGGCGCAGAGACCGCAATCGCGGTTCCCCATCTTCGTATGCAAGCGTAAGAACAATCGAGCGTCCGATGCCTTCTCCCACGACGTCCGCTTTCTTCACAAACCCTTCGGCGGCAAGAATTTTGGCAATTGCCCACTTCACATTGGAGTAGGGAACCGCCACCTCGGTTTTGTGAACCGCCGAGGCGTTGCGCAAGCGCGTCAACATGTCTGAAATTGGGTCGGTGATCATATTTACCAGCTCGATTTTTTGAGGCCCGGGATCATTCCCGTGTTCGCTAATTCACGGAAGCAAATACGGCACAGGCGGAAGTCGCGCATGAATCCGCGAATACGTCCGCACCGCCAGCAACGGTGAATCTTGCGTGTGGAGAACTTGGGTTTTTTGTTCGCTTTCGCGACACGTGCTTTCGTAGCCATAGATTAGGTGCGTTGGAAGGGGAATCCGAGAGCGCGCAAGAGTTTGACGCCCGCGTCATGCGTCTGCGCATCCGTCGTAATCGTGACTTGCAGGCCGTGCAGACTTTCAATCTCGTCAGACTTAATTTCCGGAAAAGCCGTGTGCTCGCGGAATCCGTACGAGAAGTTGCCGTGCGCATCCACACAGGAAAGCGGGATACCGCGGAAATCACGCACGCGGGGGAACGTCACCTCAACCAACTTATCCAGAAAATCCCACATCCGGCCGCCGCGAAGCGTTACCACCATCCCTACCACCATCCCCTCGCGGATTTTGAATCCAGCAATGGATTGGCGCGCAAGTGTTTTCACCGGCTTCTGTCCCGTCACGCGAAGAAGGGTCTGCTCCACCACCTCCGCGATTTTCGAATCCTTACCGCTCTTTGCGTTGAGCCCCACATTCACCGTCACCTTTGAAACAGACGGCACTTGGTGTGTATTCGAAAGCGCGAGCTCTTTTTGGAGCGCAGACTTCACCGTCTTCGTATAGAGTTCTTTCAGGCGTGTCATATTACGCAACATCTTGTGTTTTTCCGGCTTTCCGCAGAACGCGCACCTTCACCGGTTTTCCGTCTTTTTGGATAAAACGGTAGCCCACACGGACCCCCTCGCCCTTAAGTTGGAGAGCGGAGAGCGCGAGCGGGGCGGGGAATTCGACAATTTGGCCGCGTACGCCTTTGCGATTGCGCAGGTGACGCTTGCGGATGTTAATGCCTTCCACCACCGCACGACCAAGCTTGGGAAAGACTTGCAAAATCTTTCCTTCCTTCCCCTTATCTTTGCCGCTTCGTACGCGGACCATGTCGCCCGTTTTCAGTTTCATATTAGAGAACTTCGGGAGCAAGAGAAAGAATTTTCGTAAACCCGCCAGCGCGGAGTTCGCGGGCCACGGGGCCGAAAATGCGCGTACCCTTTGGCTCCTTTGTCTTTTTATCGACAACCACCGCCGCATTTTCATCAAAGCGAATATAGGTCCCGTCCGGACGGCGCACTTCTTTGCGTGAACGCACCAGCACGGCGTGCACGACATCGCTTTTCTTTACGAGTCCACGCGGAGCGGCATCTTTTACCACACACGTCATGATCTCCCCCAAACGGCTGTAATGTTTTTTGTACCCGCCAAGAACACGAATCACTTGCAATCTCTTGGCTCCGGAATTGTCTGCCACGGCAAGCATGGCGCGATGTTGAACCATATTAGGATTTCGTCACTTTTTCCACAACGCGCCAGCGCTTCGTACGCGACATGGGCCGACACGTTTCAAAGAGCACCACATCCCCCACGGCAAAGACACCCGCTTCGTTGTGAACAGCGTAGCGTTTCTGACGCTTCATGCGCTTGCCATACTTGGGATGCACAAGTGTGCGTTCCACCACAACAATAAGCGTCTTGGCAGGAGCTACCGAAGCTACTGTACCGGTCATGCGGCGTGTGATTGGGGAAGAGTTGGTCATACGTTATGGGTGCGAAGAGCTGTTTCCAGTTGCGCAATCTCCTTTTTAAGCGCGCGCATTTCGCGCACGTCTTTGCGCTGTCCGACCGCGCATTCATAGCGCATCGCGGCATGCGCGTTGCGCGCACGGGCGATATGCTCCATGATCTCGGTTTTGGATTGTGGGATAGTGAGCTTTTTCATACGTTACGCGCGAAGCGTTTTCGTCACCACCCGAGCGGTGAGAGGCAGTTTATACGCGGCAAGCGACAGCGCTTGGCGCGCCACCTCTTCCGTGATGCCGTCCATCTCAAACAGAATAGTGCCTGGGCGCACAATCACCACAAAGTGGTCCACAGCTCCCTTCCCTTTTCCCATCGGCATTTCCGAACCTTTTGTGGTAATAGGATGATCGGGAAACACGCGGATCCACACCTTACCTCCGCGTTTGATAGAGCGTGTCATGGCGCGGCGGGCTGCTTCAATCTGGCGCGAGGTCACAAAGGATTCGCTGGTTGCCTTAAGACCGAAGGAACCAAAAGCCAGACGCGTCTTTTGTGAAGCCATGCGCTTCCCAAGACCGCGTCCTTTCTGCCACTTTCGATGTTTGACTTTCTTTGGCATCAACATACTTAGGTGGTTTTCTCTTCGGGTTTCCGATCAAAGACTTCCCCACGATAAATCCACACACGCACCCCGATCGTTCCAAAAATGGTAAAGGCGGGCACGTGGGCAAAATCAATATCGGCGCGGAGATTCTGCAGAGGCACTTTTCCGCTTGTAAGTTTTTCGCGGCGCGCAATTTCCGCACCATTCAACCGGCCCGACACAATAATCTTGACTCCTTCGGCGCCGGCTTTCATGACACGATCAATGGCTCCCTTCATGCACGTGCGAAACGGCATGCGGCGTTCAAGTTCGGTGGCAATCTGCTGCCCCACGATACGCGCAGAAAGCATGGGACGAGTAACTTCCTTCACGTTCAGCGCAAGGTGTATGCGTTTGCCGGGAAAGAGGGCGCGCATAAGCTTCTTGCGCAGATCCTCGATACCTGCTCCCGCACGACCAATAATAAACCCGGGTTTCGCGGCCACAATCGTGACATGGATCTGTTGAAGAGAGCGTTCAATCCGAATGTGATCTACCCCAGCCTCTTTCAAGTTCTTTTCCAAGAACGCGCGAATGTTATGATCTTCCTGCAAAAGGCGCGGGAATTCTTTTTTCGAAAACCACAAGGAGTCCCATGTGCGAATCGTGGAGAGGCGGAAAGCTTTTGGATGAACTTTTGTTCCCATAGGATTTAGTGTTTTGCAGGGCGTTCGCCAAGCACAAGAGTAATGTGACTTGTACGCTTGCGGATTGGTGCCGCCCGACCTTGCGCCCGTGGGCGGTAGCGGTATAACACCGGGCCGCCGTCTACACGCAAAGAGATAATCGAAAGCCCCTCGCCAGAATGCTGAAAGTTGTTCTTTGCATTGGCCACTGCCGAACGCAAGAGCTTCAGCACAACGGAAGCTGCCGCTTTGTTGAGAAGCTGGAGCTGACGATCCGCGCGCGCAGTGTTCATGCCCCGCACAAGCCCCGTCACAAGACGGACCTTTCGCGGAGACATGCGTACGCTGTTGGCTTTTGCAAAAAATTCCATATTATTTCTTTGGAGAAGCGGCAGGGGCCGGCGCGGCGGCAGCTGCAGCGCCCTCTGCTCCCTCTTCGATCGCCTTCTGCATCTTTCCTCCGTGGCGCACGAACTTACGTGTCGGAGAAAACTCCCCCAACCGGTGTCCCACCATATTCTCCACGACCCGCACAGGAATATGGTCTTTGCCGTTGTGCACACCAATCGTGAAACCAACCATTTCAGGCGTTACCATACTTGCTCGCGACCATGTCTTTATCACCGTTTTATCGCCGGGTTTCAATGCCTGAACACGCGCAAGCAGTTTTGCGTCTACAAAGGGTCCTTTTTTAAGCGATCGTGACATAGTTAGCGCTTTGCCGTTTTACGGCGAGACAAGATAAAGATATCTGAGGACTTTTTCCGACGCGTCTTCACACCCAATGCCGGTTTGCCCGTTGGGGTCTTTGGATGTTTCAGACCAATGGAGTTGCGGCCTTCTCCTCCTCCGTGTGGGTGATCAACCGGGTTCATGGCTTTTCCACGCACCGTCGGACGGATGCCGCGGTGGCGCATGCGCCCTGCCTTTCCCCAGCGAATCAAACGATAGTCCGGATTGGACACTGCGCCCACTGTGGCCATGCACCCCTTCGAGAGCAGGCGTACCTCACCGGACTGAAGACGTACGGTTGCCATCTCTCCTTCCACTGCCACCACTTGCGCCGATGTGCCTGCAGAACGCACCATGCGCCCTCCCTGTCCGGGAGAGAGTTCTATATCATGAATGGGCATACCCACCGGAATGACGGAGAGGGGGAAACGATTCCCCTCGACAATTTCGCCGCGCTCTTTGGAAGCGACGATCATCGCGCCAACCCGTGCGTGCTCGGGAGCAATGCTGTAGCGTTTCTCACCATCACGATAGATAAGCAACATCAAACGCGCACCACGGTTCGGATCATATTCAATCGCGGCAATACGCGCGGGCACGTTAAACTTCTCGCGCTTGTAGTCTACGTCGCGCAAGAATCGCGCTTCCCCACCTCCGCGATGGCGTACCGTAATGCGCCCGTGGTTTGCACGCCCCGCATGCTGTTTACGCACGCGCAGAAGCGACTTCTCTGGTTCGAATTTCGTCAGGTCGGCAAAAGCATCTACCGAAGAGATGCGGCGGCCGGCACTGGTTGGTTTGTAGCGTTTGACGGGCATAGGAAAAATTACACGCCTTCGTAGACATCAATACGTGATCCGTGAGGAAGCGTCACGAGCGCCTTTTTACGCGCGCGCGTCGTGCCAAAGGAGCGGCCAAAACGGACTTGCCGGGGAACAACACGCGCGATGTGCACCGAAACGGGGCGGATGCCGTAGAGGGCAAAGATTGCTTTTCCAATTTCCACGCGTGTAGCACTCTTTGCGACCTCGAACACATACGTTCCCGTGGACGCAAGCCGTGAAGCCTTTTCGCTCACCCAGGGACGCCGAATAATCACGGTAGCCGCTGCCTTCAAGACATCAGAAGCCGGCGCGCGCTTTTCTGCACGTGGTGGCGTTTCCTTTTTTTCTTTTCGGCGATTAAGAAGCCCCATAGGATGCAAAAAGTGTCTTCATGGTTTCGAGTGCAGAAGAAGACGTGACGAGGCGGCCGGCCTTCAAGACTTCCTCCACGTTAAGCGCGTTCGCCGGAATCACTTCCACGCCAGAGAGGTTACGCGCCGCGCGTGACACAAGACGATTCTTGGGCTCCACGACCAGAAGCGTGCGGCGACCTGCCTGTGGAAGCACGGCAAGCATATTGGACACCTGGCGGGTTTTTCCTTCGGGAAATTCCAGAGAATCTACCGCCACGAGCCGTTCAGTCGAGAGCAGATCCGAAAGAGCCATCGCGAGTGCCTTCTGACGCAACTTGCGGTTTACCTTCACATCAAAAACACGGGTTTTGCGCGGGCCAAAAACTACGCCACCGCCCTTCCACTGCGGGGAACGGATGGAGCCCTGGCGTGCGCGACCGGTTCCTTTTTGCTTCCACGGCTTTCTCCCACCCCCGCGCACTTCGCCGCGTGTTTTCGTGTGTGCAAGCACCGCACGGCGGTTTGTCTGTTGCGCTGTCACGACTTCATAGAGCACGTTGGGATCAGCAGGCACGCTAAAAAGTTTTGCGGGAAGCTCTAGCGTTCCAACGGTCTCACCTTTTTGATTGTAGAGAGAAGTCGTTGCCATATTAGTTCCACACAGACCCTGTCACGTTGGCTCGAATAAACAAAACGCCGCCTCGTGCTCCGGGAATCGCGCCGCGAATAGCCAGCGTGTTACGCTCGGGGTCAATAGAGACGACTTTCAAGTTTTTCACGGTGACACGCTCATCCCCCATGTGCCCCGCCATACGCATATCTTTGAACACGCGTTGCGGCCCTTGCGCACCCACGGATCCAGATTTGCGAACTTGGTCTTTGGTACCGTGCGTGGTGTTGTGCCCGTGAAACCCATGTCGCTTCACTACTCCAGCAAAGCCACGGCCTTTGGATGTTCCCGTAACATCAACGACATCCCCCACGGTAAACTCCCCGACAGTCCAGATATCACCCGTCTTCACGCCGTCCACAGAAACCACGCGAGCCTCACGCGTGAGACGCACCGGCCCCAATTGTTTCGCGCGAGCTTCTTGCGGTTTGTTAATCGTGCGCGTCGTTCCAAATCCAATCTGGACCGCATTGTAGCCATCCTTATCTTCCGTGCGAACATCGGTCACGACGCACGGCCCCGCCTCGATATAGGTGACAGGCACCACAACACCATCGTCTGTGAAGATCTGCGACATGCCCAATTTTTTGCCAATGAGGAATTTCATACGGTATAGAAAAACCAGAAGTTTGGATACGTCCTATGCCGTAGACAAACTTCTAGTTTCCAATACGCGACACACTTACACGTCTGGAGAATGTTGTTTGAATGAAACGTTGAACGTATGTACTCTTGGGGGAAGCGCATGAAGGTTATCGCAGGGGATTATCTGACATCGCGCGAACTTTCTTCACGGTTCTCAAGAGTATCTGACTCTCGACCAAGCCCGTACAAAATTTTTTGTAGGGCGACACTACATTTTGATCTCTACATCCACCCCGGCAGGAAGATTGAGACTCATAAGCGCGTCCATCGTGCGCTCGGTGGGACTCAATATATCTACCAGTCGCTTGTGAATACGGATCTCGTACTGCTCACGACTGTCCTTGTGCACAAATGTTGACCGGTTTGTCGTGTATTTCCGCTTCTCGGTAGGAAGCGGAATAGGACCTACCACCAAAGCATCCGAGCGTTCGGCCGCTTTTATTATGGTTCCCGTCGCCTGATCTATGATCTTATGATCATAGGCACGGATCTTGATGCGGATCCGCTGTTTTCCGGCTTCGGCAGACTTTTGATCAACGTCTTTGGACACAGAAGAACGATTCCCGTCATCGGCGGGCGGAGAGAGCGGTTCCCGCTCCCCGTCGCCCGCTGATCACGCAGGTTATTTACTTATTTTTACAATGACCCCCGCTCCCACTGTGTGTCCTCCTTCACGAATGGCGAAGCGCTGCTTCTCTTCAAGAGCAACCGGGATGATGAGTTTCACTTGGCAGTTCACCGTGTCTCCGGGCATCACCATCTCCGTTCCGGCAGGAAGTTCAATCTCTCCCGTCACATCGGTCGTACGAATGTAGAACTGCGGCTTATACCCCTTGAAGAATGGCTTGTGGCGTCCCCCTTCCTCTTTCGTGAGGGCGTAGATCTCGGCCTCAAATTCCGTGTGGGGCGTCACCGAACCAGGCTTCGCAAGCACCATACCACGTTCCACCTCTTCCTTTTTAACACCGCGAAGGAGCACGCCGGCGTTATCCCCTGCGCGACCCTCGTCGAGCGTCTTGTTAAACATTTCAATTCCTGTCACGACAGTCTTCATGGTTTCTTCGCGTAGCCCAACCAATTCACCTTCCTCACCCACCTTCACGATACCGCGCTCGATGCGGCCCGTCACCACGGTGCCACGACCTTCAATCGAGAAAACATCTTCCACCGGCATGAGGAACGGACGATCCGTCTCACGTACAGGCTCGGGGATGTATTCGTCGAGCGTCTTTAAGAGATCAAGAACCGGTTTGGCGGCCGCTTCGTCCGTGGGGTTCTGAAGCGCCTTCAAAGCGGAGCCGCGGATGATGGGCGTTTCGTCGCCGGGGAATTCGTATTTCTTCAAAAGGTCGCGAATTTCTTCCTCGACCAAATCGATGAGTTCCGGATCATCCACGGTGTCTACCTTGTTCAAGAACACGACAATGCGCGGCACGCCCACCTGGCGCGCTAGAAGAATGTGCTCACGCGTTTGCGGCATGGGACCGTCGGCGGCAGAGACTACCAAAACAGCGCCGTCCATCTGGGCTGCTCCTGTGATCATGTTCTTTACGTAGTCAGCATGTCCGGGACAATCCACGTGGGCGTAGTGGCGTGCCGTCGTTTCATACTCCGTATGCGCGGTGGCAATGGTAATTCCACGAGACTTGGACTCTGGAGCTTTGTCCAGATCGTCCACGCCCTTCTTCTGAGCTATAAGACCATGCGAACTGGCCACGGCAAGGATGGCCGCCGTAAGCGTCGTTTTTCCATGGTCCACGTGTCCAATGGTACCCACGTTTACGTGCGGTTTTGTTCGTTCAAACGTTCCGGCCATAATTTGGCTTTATTGAGCGACCCCAGAGGAGCGCCAATGATTAAAATTAAGTGAGTTTACAATAATGTGGCGCCAGTATAACACAGGTCAGATTCCTTGCAAGAGGCCACCCCTATTCTACCGGCTCAAGATAAAACTGGGTTTCGGACTCGAGGTCTGGCGGGGGAGGCGGGAGAGGAGGTTCCGGCTCCTTCCTTATCTCTGGCTTCGGCGGCTTCTCGGCAGGACGCGGTTGCTCTTTGGGCAGCTCACCTTTTCCATCCACGAGCGTCTCGTAGCGTTCGGGACTCAACAGAACAAACGACTCCTCCTCCCCCATGACGATAAGCGGATGGCCTGTTTTTCTTGCAAGAGAGAGCAGGCGTTTGAGAGAGGCGTCCATAGATTAAGCGCGACGCGCAGTTCCTTGTCGTGATTCGACAATCGTTTGGGCGATATTCGGCGGCACTTCGTCGTAGTGATCGAACTCCATCGTGTAGGACGCACGGCCTTGTGTGAGCGAGCGCACCGTTGTGGCATAGCCGAACATTTCGGCAAGCGGCACAAATGCGCGAATGACTTTCGCTTCCATCCGGTCCGACATCTCCTGGATTTGTCCCCGTTTGGAGTTCAAATCTCCCACCACCGTTCCCATAAATTCTTCCGGGGTGATGACTTCCACTTTCATGACAGGCTCAAGGAGCACGGGCTTGGCACGTTTGGCTGCATCTTGAAAGGCAAGCGAGCCGGCAATCTTAAAGGCTGCTTCAGATGAGTCCACTTCATGGTAAGACCCGTCATACAAGTGAATACGAAAGTCCAGCACGGGATACCCAGCTACTACGCCGCGCTCGGCCGCTTCGATAATGCCCTTTTCAATAGGGTTGATGAACTCTTTGGGAATGACACCGCCCTTGATTTCGTTCAAGAACTCAAATCCTTTTCCCTGGTTGGGCTCCACACGCACGCGCGCATGGCCATACTGCCCCTTTCCCCCTGTTTGGCGGATAAATTTTCCTTCTCCTTCCGCCTCGAGGCGAATCGTCTCGCGGTACGCCACTTGCGGGCGCCCGACGTCAGCCTCTACTTTGTACTCGCGCTTCATGCGATCAATAATGATCTCCAAGTGAAGCTCGCCCATTCCTTTAATGATAGTCTGTCCAGATTCTTCATCGGACGCGACGTGGAATGTCGGGTCTTCTTCCGCAAGTTTTGCAAGCGCCATACCCATTTTTTCCTGATCGGCTTTTGTTTTTGGTTCGATGGCGACAGAAATAACAGGATCGGGAAACGTGATGGACTCAAGTACGATGGGGTGATCCGGGTCGCACAGCGTGTTCCCCGTCGTCGTGCCGCGCAATCCCACGGCCGCCGCAATTTCTCCGGCATACACATCTTGCACTTCCTCACGGTGATTTGCGTGAAGACGCACAATGCGCCCAATCCGTTCTTTGTCCCCAGTGGAGGTATTGTACACGTATGACCCCGCCTTCAGGTTGCCGGAATACACGCGGAAGAACACAAGCTTTCCGATGAAAGGGTCCGCGGCAACTTTAAAGGCAAGGGCAGCAAAAGGCTCGCTGTCACTTGCCTGACGCACTTCTTCTTTTTCGGGATCGTCCGGATGAAATCCTTTGACCGGAGGAATATCAAGCGGTGAGGGCAGATAATAGTTGACGGCATCAAGCAGCTGTTGAACCCCCTTATTCTTGAGCGCAGAGCCGCAGAGAATCGGAAAGACATCGCGCGCGATGGTTGCCTTACGAAGCGCCAAACGAATCTCGTCTACCGAAAGCTCCTCGCCCGCGAGGTAGCGCGTCATGAGAGCCTCGTCCGTCTCCACGATCGTCTCCAGAAGTTCGCTCCGATACTTCTGCGCCTGTTCCTTCAAGTCACTGGGAATATCCTGTTCCTCAATATCTTTTCCCAGATCATCGGTAAACGTGAAAGCACGCATGAGGATAAGATCCACCACACCCTGGAAATTGTCCTCAGTGCCGATAGGAAGTTGAATCGGTCGAGCCTTTTTGGTAAGGCGCGCGTGAATGGACGCAACGTCTTTGTAAAAATCCGCACCGGTACGATCAAGCTTGTTGATGAAACACACGCGCGGTACAGAGTACTTATCTGCTTGGCGCCACACCGTTTCCGACTGCGATTCCACACCTGCCACTCCGTCAAACACGGTAACGCCGCCGTCAAGCACGCGCAGCGACCGCTCCACTTCTACGGTAAAGTCTACGTGACCGGGAGTATCAATAATGTTGTAGCGACACCCTTTCCAAAAACAGGTTGTTGCGGCAGCCGTGATGGTGATGCCGCGCTCACGTTCCTGTTCCATCCAGTCCATCGTCGCTTCCCCTTCATGCACTTCCCCAATCTTATGCTTCTTCCCCGTGTAGAAAAGCACGCGCTCGGTTGTCGTGGTTTTCCCGGCATCAATGTGCGCAATAATGCCGAAGTTACGAGTTTGCTCAAGAGAATATTCGCGTGACATAGAGGAAGTTAGCGAGCAAAGTGCGCGAAGGCGCGGTTGGACTCGGCCATACGTTGAACGTCTTCCTTTTTCTTGAAGGCTTCCCCTTCGCTGTTCGCGGCTGCAAGCAACTCATCCGCCAACTTTTGATACATGGGACGGCCTTTTTTCGAACGCGCGGCAAGCAAAATCCAGCGCGCCGCAAGCGTAAAACGGCGTTCGCCGCGCACAGGAATTGGCACTTGGTAATTCGCCCCGCCCACGCGGCGCGACTTCACTTCAAGTGAGGGAGAGACTTGCTTCATGGCCTGCTCGAAAACTTCGACGGGATTCTTCTTGGATTTTTGCTCAATAAGATCGAGCGCCTTGTACATGACGTCCTGTGCAATGGTTTTCTTGCCATCGTTCATGACGTAATTAATAAACTTCGCCACCGACACGTTTTGGAACTTCGGGTCAGGGGCGATGAGACGTTTGGGGGCTTGTTTGCCACGCATAAAGGGTTCGGAGCTCGTTTCTTCCCCGCGTGATGAGGGTACTGCGAGTCTCCGGATCAATAAAAGTTAAATATTACTTTTTGGTTTTGGCTTTGGGCTTCTTCGATCCGTAGCGCGAGCGCCCGCGGTTGCGTCCCTCCACTCCTTGCGCATCGTACACACCGCGCACCAAGTGATAACGCACACCCGGCAAGTCTTTCACGCGTCCGCCGCGCACCAGCACGATGGAGTGTTCTTGCAAATTGTGTCCTTCACCCGGAATGTAAGCCGTCACCTCCGTGCCGTTCGAAAGACGAACGCGCGCGATTTTGCGAATAGCGGAGTTTGGTTTCTTTGGCGTCATGGTCGTCACCTTCACACACACCCCGCGCTTAAAGGGGCTGGGAAGATTTGTACGCTTGCGGTGCAGCGAGTCGTAACGGTATTGCGTCGCCGGCGACTTGGATTTGCTCTTTGGGCTCTTGCGGCCTTTTCGGATGAGTTGTTGGACAGTTGGCATAAAAAGTGCCGGAACTGTAGCAAAGGATGAAAAAGGCGTCAATGCGTCCTCTAGCCAAAGAAACAGGCATCGCCCACAAGAACGCCACAGAGAGAAAAGACCCAACGAGAAAGAAACTGGAAGGGATTGAGCGGAGTGAGAAGCGAAAGGAATATGAGAAGGAAAAGAATTTGTGGGCCGCGTGTGAGAAGCCATGTGTGGAGATGCGCATGGCGTGGGTGGCTGGTAAGCGCAAGAAGAATCTTACTCCCATCCAGTGGGTGAATGGGGATGAGATTAAAGAGCGCCAGAGACAAATTCAAGATGAGGAGAAAAAGAAGAAAGGGAGTCAGGAGCGTCTCTGTTGCGGCAGGGGCAAGACTGCGTAGAGTAAGCGCGCTTACAAAGGCTAAAAGAATATTGGCGAAAGGCCCCGCCAAACCAATGACGACTCCGTCGCGAACGGGAGCGCGAAGATTGTAGGGGTTGTACGGGACAGGCTTGGCCCATCCAAAACCAAGAAACATCATGGCGAAAAACCCGACAAGGTCGAGATGCGCGAGGGGGTTGAGTGTCAGTCGCCCGTCACGCTCGGCCGTTTGATCCCCAAGCCACTTAGCAGAGAGCGCGTGAGAAAACTCATGCACGGTAAGAGAAAGCACAATCGCCACAAGCCAAAGGATGGCAAGAAGCGGCTCACGAAGAAGCCAAGAAAATATCATATCTTACGACACCGATTCGCGTGTCAGACGCACGCCAATATCCAGCAACTTTTCTTCCAGTCGTTCATAGCCGCGGTCCAGATGCTCCACGCCGCGGAGGATCGACGTCCCTTCCGCCACCAGTGCCGCCACAACAAATGCAAGTCCGGCACGAATATCAGGAATCTGGATCTCGTCCGCCCGCAGAGCGGTGGGACCATTAATTACGGCCGAGTGCTTACTGTTCCCTCCACGAAAGCGGCAAGAAATTTCCCCAAGACAATTCGAGAATAAGGTCACATCCGCTCCCATGCGGTTCAGTGTTTCTGTATACCCAAAGCGCGATTCGTAGACGGTTTCGTGCACAATGGATGTCCCCGTCGCCTGCGTGAGCACCACGGCAAACGGCGCTTGCCAATCGGTGCGAAATCCCGGATACGTATCCGTCTCAAGTTTAATGCTCGAAAGAGGCCGCTCCGTCCAAAAACGAATACCGTCCTCGCGAATATCGAACAATCCGCCGATACGACGCACGGTGTTTAAAAAAGTCATAAGGTGTTCGTGCACCGCACCCTTCACAAACACATCCCCTTTCGTCGCAAGCGCAATGCAAGCAAAACTCGCTGCTTCGAGCGGGTCGGGCATAACCTTCATGACACATCCGCCGAGCCGCTCCACGCCGACGATCTCCACGACACGCCCGGCGCCCACTTCGATAATCGCCCCCATCTTCTGCAACATTTTGATGAGTTCTAGAATCTCCGGCTCCACCGCCGCGTTGCGAATAACCGTGCGGCCTTTCGCCAAAACACCGGCAAGAATACCGGTCTCCGTTGCCCCCACCGAAGGATAAGGTAGGTCGATGAGCGCACCTTGAAGCGGGCGCGGGGCACGCGCCCTATACCCGTCGGGACGCTCTTCCACTTCCGCACCCATCGCGCGCAACGCTTCGATATGCCACTGCACCGGCCGCTTCCCAATACGATCGCCATCAACAACGGGAACAAACGCTTCCCCTACCCTGTGCAGGAGCGGCGCGATAGCTAAAATGCTTATCCGGTTCTTCGCGGAAAGTCCGCGCACTTCCCCGCTTGGCACGGAACGCGTCTCAAGAGAGAGCGTGTGGTCCTGCCACAGGGCACGCGCACCGACCGATTCCACAATTTCCTGCGTGATCGTCGTCTCTCGATGCCGCGGAACATTCTCGAGCACAACAGACTCTTCAGTGAGGAGAGAAGCGATCATCATCTTTGATGCGGCATTTTTTGCCCCGGAGACCTCCACGCTCCCTTTGACCGGCTGGCCTCCCTCGACACGAAATAATTCCATAGATTGGTCACCAGCATACCAGAAACGGACGGTTTCGGACACGTAATTCTACACGTTCATCGGTTGCTGTTTCTTTACCACCTCAGAGAGAAAAAGCGGCAGGACACGAGACGCCTCAGGCGAGGGCCGGAGGCGAAGCATAACGTACTCAAGCTCACCGGGCGCACCGGCATACGTCTCATGGTACCCAATCAAACGCGCGGCGAGATCATCTTTATCAGACTCCGCCTGAAACTCCAACGCGTAAATCCCCTCGCCCGGAAAACTCCAGGCCATCGTGGAACACCCGTCAGAAGAAAGCAAAACGGCGGCTTCCTCCGGCGGACGTTCCATGCGATCCACATGCGCCAATTGGACAACAAAAGTGTCAGGAAGGTGTCGGAAGATCGGGTCCTGTGCCGCGGCCACGCATTTTCGGACGGTGTAGGAGCCGACCTCCCGGTGCTCTTCATCATGCGAGACGGATCCTCCAAAGGCAATCGTCAAAATGTGCGCGCCAAAATTGATACCAAGCATGGGGATACGGCGGCGGCGCGCTTCATGCGCGAAACACGAAAAAGACTCAACGCGTTCTCGTGATTCGCGCAGAATGCACGTTTTTCCCGTCGCTCCGAGGATGATCGCATCTACTCCAGAGAGACGAATATCTTCCAAAGTTGTTTTGTGACTATCTATACCGTGAATATCCGAAGGAGGGAGACCGAGGCACTCTGTGATGCACGCGCGTTCGTGAGCGCGCATCTCCGGCTCAACACGGGATTGAATCAAAAGAATCTTCATACAACAGTCAACTCTAGCGCGACCAAGCAATCTGTCAATAAAAACACGGAAAACAAACAACGTCGCGTTTGACTTCCCTTGTCGTAAAGTCAAAGCGACGTTGCATGGCGACCCCAGAGATTGCACGGGCATTGAATCCACCTTTCGGAGGACGGTATGTGAACGGACGTCTCTGACAGCCGAAGCCGTCTTCACGTTGTTTACATGGCCCTTACCCGCGTGACCAGCCCTCTCTCCTCGAAGAGAGGGTATCGGACAAAATGGTTTGAAAGTGTGCCCGCGGTTCCTCTGAAGTCACTTAAGAGTGTATCACTCAAATATGGATTTGTCGTGAGACGCAAGGAAAAATACTCCGTGGTTATCCCACCTGTATCCACAGATTATGCACAAACGAAAGACCAGCCGAGGCTGGTCGAGCAGAAAGAAGGTACGAATAGGCCAGAATGCTACGGGTCGAGCTCCCCGATAGCTAGACGGAGCAGGCGCCCCAGTGGCGACCGCTGTTGGCCGCACGGCGGGTGCCGCGGCGAATGACGGCGTACGTGCCGGTGTTGGCGCGCACGCGCTCGAGACCGAGGACGCGGCGCAAGTTCTGGTAGAGGCCCTTGGGCTCCTCGAAGCGCCACGCGTTCACGGCGATGCGGCGCTTGGCCCCGCGCGCCCACTCGGGCGCATCTTCCGGGCTCTCCTCCACCACCCAGCCCCGTCCGAGCGGCTTGCTGTAGATGGCCGTCACCTCCACTCCGGCGAACGCCTCACTGTCGAGCAGGAAGTGCACCTGAACCTTCAGGCGCTTTTCGAGCATCTTCGTGAGGGCGTCGAAGTGCGGGTCGTCGGCCACCACCACCGTGCTATCAGGCATGAAACTCTCTCCCTTATGATTCAAGCCGGGCCTTGAATCACGACACGAGGGAAAACGTGCTCCGGAGACGATGCACCGCATGCACCGTCTTCGGAACATTTTCATCAAAAACCGCGCTCTACTCCGAGCGCGGCTTCATGGTCTCTTTTAAAGATAGCTTACCCATGAGCCCGCTCGTCTGCATAATCAAAGGCAACAAACGCAATGTTCGTGTAGAGCTTAAATGCCTTTGTGCCCATGCAAGCTGTCATATCTGTATTTAGGTTATCAGAACACGAGAATGCGTCAAGGCTTGCTTTTCCACAGAGATTTGTATATTATTTTGGCCAAATTCTTCTTATGTCTAGCCAACATCCAAAACAAGAGCGTACATTCCTCATGGTAAAGCCCGATGGTGTGAAGCGCGGCCTCACGGGCGAGATCATTCGCCGGCTTGAACAGCGCGGCCTCAAAATCGTCGCCCTCGAAATGTTCCAGGCGACCCTGGAGCAAGTAGATAACCACTATCCCAAAGAAGAAGCGTGGATTCGCCGCTTGGGACAAAAGACGCTGGCGACGTACGAAAAGTACGGGTTTGATGTGATGACAGACATGGGAACGAAAGATGATTTGGAACTTGGAAAGATGGTGCGCGGGTGGCTCATCCAGTTTATGGTGAGCGCGCCTATGGTGCGCATGGTCATAGAGGGCGTTCACGCCGTGGACATGGTACGGAAAATTTCAGGTCCCACAATGCCCTATGCCGCCGAGATGGGAACTATTCGCGGAGACTACTCGGTAGACTCTGCCGCTGCGGCAAACAAAGAAAAGCGTCCGGTGCATAACATCGTGCACGCCAGTGAAACGGCCGAAGAGGCGGCGCACGAAATCGCCCATTGGTTCGGAAGTGGAGACCACATCTATACATACTCTCGAGGAGAAGAAGAGATGATGTTTTAGGCGGATCCTGTCAGCAAACCTCAAAAAGATAACGCATGGGTGGTGAGGATCGGTTCCTCACCTTTTGATTTTACAAAAATGTCTCCGTCGGTGTCGGTACGAAAAACCTGCACCCGAAATCTTTTAAGCCGCTCAAGCACCGACGCATGCGGGTGTCCATACCGATTATTCTCGCCAGCAGAAATAATCGCCGCCGTCGGCGTCGTCGCCCCAAGAAGTCCGGCAGAAGTAGAGGTCTTACTTCCATGATGTGCGGTCTTTAGCACGTCTATATGTCCCAGGCGATCCACAAGCGATACCTCAACAGGGGAAGAAATATCTCCCGTGAGGAGGAGCGTCGTCTCTCCATAGGTCAGGCGAAGCACGAGCGACGCGTCATTGCGATCCTTTGCGGCACGGAGACGGTCCGGTGAGGGAGAGAGGAGATCGAGCACAACGGATGATTCGGTAAATGTTTCTGGCGCCGTGACGACATGCAGACGCTCCGGGACATCCTGCTTAAGAGCCCGTATCGTGGGAGAGGTACGATCGATCTCTGGGAGAAGGATGCGCTCAATGTCGTAGCGACGCACAAGCTCCTCGGCACCCGTTACGTGATCCGCATCGGCATGCGTGAGCACAAGCGTATCAATGTGGCGATCAAACCACGGCAGGATCTGTCCTACTTTCCAGAGCACCGTATTGTCAGGTCCGGCATCCACAAGCCAACGCGCACCGTTCGGAAACTCAAGAAGCGTGGCGTCTCCTTGCCCAATGGAGAGGGAGAAGACCCGCAGATCATGATGCGGGATAGCCCGCCAGAGACTTGGCAGAGAAAGAACCAGGAACAGGCCCGCAAGCGCGAAGACTGGGTACGTTGTGCGAGACGTTGTCCCAGAAAAAATGCGGCGCAAGAGAAAACGGATGGAGAAGGCGCTCCCAAGAAGGATCGCCAGCAAGGCAAGCGGGTGCTCACGAGGAGTGAATGAGGCAAACGGCAAACGCGCAAAATGGCCTGAAAGTTCGAGGATATAGGAAAGGCCACCCACCAGGGGCAACGCCAAGGCTCGCGCAAGAAAGACAGAAACAAACGAGAGTCCAAGCACTCCAAGTCCGAGTCCCATGACAAACGGGAGGACAGGCAAGACAAACAGGTTGGCCAGCGGTGCCACAAGCGAAAACGTTGTAGAGGAGAACGCCAAAATGGGGGCCGTGGCAAGAATGGCGGCCAGTGAGCTTGCAAGTGCGCTTCGCAGCCCACCCGTCGCTGGGACCCAAGAAAGAAGCCCGTTGAGCTTCTCTTCAAACAACAGGAGGCCAGTCACCGAAGCAAAGGAGAGTTGGAAACCGAGGTCGTCACGCAAAAGCCTCGGTTCAAGAAGAAGCATGAGCGTGAGAGCAAATAAGAGAACATTACGCGTCGAAGCACTTCGTCCGCCGGCACAGCCAAACAGAACAATCGCTCCCATCACCGTGGCGCGAATAATCGGCGCCTCCGCACCGGCAAGAAATACATACCCGAGAAGAACAAGCACCGTAAGAGCCGTCGCCTTTTTTCGTGAGAGGAAAAACGATATAAAAAGAGAGAACGCGAATGAGGAAAGGAGCGCAACGTTCTGCCCGCTTGCCACCACAAGATGGGCCAATCCAGCACGACGAAACGCCTCCTCGATGGGAGCTGGGAGCAAATCCTCCCCTGTGAGAAATCCAAGAAGAAGGGAGGCGTAAGGCTCGTGTAGAATAGTCGCCGCGTGATTTCGTACCGCAAGCTGCACGCGCTGGACGGGCGAAAGCAGACGAGATCCGGCAAACCGCGCCGGTTCTTCAAACGTACGACAGATCCCATAGATGCCCCGCACCGCAAGAAAACGATCGTAGGCAAAACCGTCAAACGGTTCTGGCCGTTCGATACGGCAAGAGATAGAGAGCCGTTCCCCGCCCACAAGACGAGGAGAACGCGGTACATAGGCAAGAACCTCTCCATACGCATC
The DNA here is from genome assembly GCA_016187485.1 of Candidatus Uhrbacteria bacterium. Taxonomy (NCBI): domain Bacteria; phylum Candidatus Uhriibacteriota; species Candidatus Uhrbacteria bacterium. Next base: position 120,554 of record JACPJO010000004.1, read on the forward strand.
GCTCGCAAACGTAAAACGCTGCGAGGAACCGCGCACCGTGGGAAGACTCCCCACCCACCCAGACAGAACAATACGTTCTTTGGGGAATGCCGGAGGGGAAGTCTGCGAGAGAATTTCAAATCGGAGAAATCCACCCCACAAAAACCCCACAAAAGAAATAAGGCAAAGCGCGGCGCGCCATTTCATGCGCAACCCTGCCGCACACAACAAGACAGAAAGGCCAACAAGGATTGTCGTTGGTGAGATAACAAAGGAGGCGATCGCCACCCCAAACGGAACTCCCGCAAACACGCAGGCAAATTGATTACTCTTCCGTTTGAGCCACTCCTCCAAGTCCCACCCCATGATAGCGAAGACCATAGGGGGTCATGTTCATATCTGCAAGTAAGTTTCGACCGTCAAAAATATCTTTGCCGCGCATAAGTGTCGCGAGACGTTCGAGGGAGACAGCGCGGAACATCGGCCACTCCGTGAGAATGCACAGCGCCTCAACTCCGGCCACCGCTTCAAGCGGCGAAGATGCGTAAGAGACCGATGCCCCAAGCACGCGCTCGGCATGGGGCATGGCCTGTGGATCAAAGACGACCACGTCCGCTCCCTCGGCATAGAGACGCGCAATGATGTCCACAGATGCAGACTCACGGACATCATCTGTGTTTGCCTTAAACGCCAATCCCCATACGGCCAACGTCTTTCCGGTGAGTTCTCCAAGCGTTTCTCGCACGCGCGCAACAAAGCGTTCGCGCTGGCGACGGTTCACCTCGATCGTCGCCGCAAGTAGGCGAAAGTCCACACCGGAACTCCCCGCGATCTGTGCAAGCGCGCTCACGTCTTTAGGAAAGCACGATCCTCCATAACCGATCCCGGCGCGCAAAAAGGCGCTCCCGATACGCGGATCCTGTCCGATGCATTGCACGATCTCGCGGATATCGGCTCCTGTACGCTCGGCAACTTCGGCAATTTCATTTACAAAGGAGATTTTCGTGGCGAGAAACGCATTGGCAGCATACTTTGCGAGTTCTGCCGACTCGAGCGATACCACAATCTTCGAGCACTCAAACGGCGCGTAGAGTTGAAGAAGAATATCGGCTCCCCACTGTTCGTCAGCACCCACCACAATACGGTCCGGTTTCATAAAATCCTCGACCGCTGTCCCCTCGCGGAGAAACTCCGGATTCGACAGTACCGTGACATGCACTTGCTTCGCACTCCGGCCCACTTCCTCAAGCGCTTCCTCCACAATGGCGCGCAGATGACGGTTCGTCCCCACCGGCACGGTACTCTTGGTCACAAGGTAGATGTCGTGGTTCAGAGCAAGCCCGATGGCGCGCGCGGCCGTTTCGATCGCAGAGAGATCCGCACTCCCGTTTTCTTTGGGCGGCGTTCCAACACACAGAAAAACAAAACTGGCGTCACGAAGTGCCTGCGAGAGGTCGGTGGTAAATAGGAGATGCTCGTTTGCCACGGCTGACCTCACCAGCTCCGAAAGTCCAGGTTCAAAGAATGGCATGCGGCCGCTCTGAAGAGCCGTAACTTTGCCCATATCCGTATCAAAACACACCACGCGATTGCCAAGCGAAGCCAGAGCTGCGCCCGTGACAAGTCCTACATAGCCCGTTCCGATAATGGTGATGTCCATAAGGCAGAAACGCTACCACAGTCCCTTGAAAAGACAAACTCCCCAGCCATTTCAGCATTGGGGAGTTTGTACTGTGCTGTCATTCCATCACGAAAAACTGCTTTTGTCAATCCTCTTTTGTGGACAAAACGACAAAGTTAATGAGCCGGCCGGGAACAAATACGACGCGTGCCACCTTCCTATCAGCAAGATGCCCGCCCACCTGCCTGCGAGCCTGCGTTTCCACATCCGCTTGACTCGTGTCTTTGGAAAGAGAGATGGTCGCACGCAGTTTTCCATTTACCTGTACCGCGAACTCAACGGTGACATCTTGTGCAAGCGCGGGATCATACGACGGCCATACACCATCAAAGATAGAGACCGAGTGTCCGAGCTTCTCCCAAATCTCTTCTGCAAGGTGCGGCGCATAGGGAGCCAGGATTTTCACAAACATCTCGAAAGATTCCCGGCGCACCCCATCCTGCATCGCATTGGCACAAATCATCATCTGCGCAATCGCGGTGTTAAACCGCATGGCGTCCGTGTCTTCACTCACTTTTTTTATCGTTTTGTGAATTTCCCGCTCAACCTCCCCAACCTTTTCAACTTTTCCAGCCTTTCCAACATCTCCAACCTCCTCGCTCACCCTCCACACCCGATCTAGAAATCGTCGCACACCGAGCACCCCATTCGTGTCCCACGGCTTCGCCTCTTCAAACGGCCCCATGAACATCTCATACATCCGCAGCGTATCGGCACCGAACGCTGCAACCACCTCGTCGGGATTGATGACGTTGCCGCGCGACTTGCTCATCTTCGCCCCATCGGGACCGAGAATCATACCTTGGTTGCGCAGTTTCAAAAACGGCTCGTCAAAAGAAATAATACCGAGGTCCTTGAGCGCGTAGCAGAAGAACCGCGCATAAAGGAGATGCAGCACCGCATGCTCGACCCCGCCTACGTATAGATCCACCGGGCACCAATAGTCCAGAGACTTCGCATCGGCAAACTTCTTTTCATTCGTCGGATCGACATACCGCAAGAAATACCAACTGGAGTCCACGAACGTGTCCATCGTATCGACTTCAAAACGCCACCCCTTGCCATACAGCTTCTCCGCACGCTTGGCGTACTCCTCTGATCGCGCAATGGGAGATTCGCCCGTGGGTCGAAAATCCACATCGGTGGGAAGCAGAAGCGGCAAATGTTTTTCTTTCACGGGGTGTGGCTGGCCCTCTGGATCGTAGACAATCGGAATGGGCGCGCCCCAAAAGCGCTGACGCGACACAAGCCAGTCGCGTAGACGGTACGTCGTTTTCTTAGTTCCAAAGTTATTCTCTTCTGGAACAATATTTTTGATGGGAAGGTTGTAGATCTCGGCAAAAGCGCGGTCACGTTCGTCGTGTGCAGGAACAGCCATGATAGCGCCCACTCCATAGGACGCGAGGACATAATCGGCAATCCATATGGGAATGTTCTCCCCTGTTGCCGGATTGATGGCATAGGACCCCGTAAACACGCCGGTCTTCTCGCGAGAAAGTTCGGCGCGTTCGAGCGCGGTTTTTTTAGCAGCAGATTTTTTGTAAGCTTCCACCTCCTCTTCGCGCGCACTTGTTGTAAGTTCTCCCACAAGCGGATGCTCGGGCGCCAACACAAGATACGTCGCCCCAAAGATGGTGTCAGGACGCGTGGTGAACACACGGACAGCTGCCGGCTGCCGGTTGCCAGCTACCAGAAGAAAATCAATCTCGACGCCCTCGCTTCTGCCAATCCAATTCCTCTGCATGGCCTTCAACCGCTCCGGCCAATCAAGATGTTCGAGACCAGCCAGCAACTCCTCGGCGTACTTTGTGATGCGGAAGAACCACTGCTCGAGTTCCTTTTGCACAACAGGGTTGTGGCAACGATCACACCTCCCGTCTACAACCTGCTCGTTCGCAAGCACCGTGTGGCACGACTCACACCAATTCACCGGCGCCTTTGCTTTGTACGCCAAGCCCGCTTCATACAGTTTCAAAAAAATCCATTGCGTCCATTTGTAATAAGCGGGATCGGCCGTGGAGAGAGTGCGCGACCAGTCAAAGGAGAGGCCGACAGATTTCATTTGCCGCGTGAAATTCTCTATCGCCGCCTTTGTCGTCTCTGCAGGATGAGTACCGGATTTGATGGCATAGTTTTCTGCCGGTAAACCGAAAGCATCAAACCCGATGGGAAAGAGCACGTGCTTCCCCTCCATCCGCGCTTTGCGCGTCATGATATCCACGCCGGTGTAGGATTCCACATGCCCCACATGGAGTCCCGCTCCCGAAGGATACGGAAACATAACCAAGTGATACCGCGCATCCTCGCGTTTCCTTTTTTCCTCTGTCACTTCTCCCGCATGATTCTTCTCCCATCTTTTTTGCCATTTCGGTTCAATCTCTCGGTGATTGTAGGGCATAACGGAGAAAGTATAGCAGGGACCAGAGACCGGGGGCCAGCGACCAGAAGAAGCTAAAGCGCCAGGGCGTTCACTGCGTCGTGGAGGATGCGCGCTGCCTGGCGAGCTTCGCTTGAAGAGAGGGAGAGCGGTGGGGAGAAGAAGAGCGTGCGAGAATCGGAAAACGCGACGAGCGCTCCTCGACGCACACAGCGTAAAAAGATGAGGGGTGCGATGGGACGCTTGAACTCGATGGCGAAGACCATGCCGATGCCACGTACCTCCTTCACCTGCTTGAGCGCCTTCAGGGGCTCGAGAAGTTTGAGAAGCTCGGCGCCAACGCGGCGAGAATTTTCAACAAGCCTCTCATCCCGGATAAGCCGAACATTTTCTCGCACCGCCGCCAAATCCTGCGCGAGCCACCCAAACGTCGCATAGACGGGAATACCCCTGGCGCGTCGCCACACACGTTCGGTGACAAGTGTTGCCGCCATCGTAGCGTATCCGCCCGTAAATGATTTTCCAAGACAGATAATGTCGGGCTCAATTCCCCACCACTCGCTTGCAAACATTTTTCCGGTACGTCCCACCCCTGTGGCCACCTCGTCCATGACAAGAAGCACACCGTGCTTGCGACAGACTCTCTCGATGGCGGGATAAAAATCAGCGGGAGGAATGAAGCAACCGGCGTTTGTCCAAATCGGCTCGCTCATGAACGCGGCGATGTTGCGGCGTCGGCAGAGTTTTTCAAATTGCTTTACGACCTTGCGCGCCTCATCGTCCGTCTTTGGAAGCGGAAGCGAGACAAATCCCGGCAGACGTGGCGCCATCGTTCTCTGCCACGCGTACCCGAGCGAGGCCGCTCCGTAGGTGTGCCCGTGCCAGGTGTCGCCAATAGAGACGACTGTTTGTTTTCCCGTCGCGGCGCGTGCGCACTTGATGGCGAACTCCACCGCTTCCGAACCGCTCGTACAGCGAATGGCACGGTTCATCTTCCCCGGAGCCATACGGCAGAGTTCCTTCGCAAACACTTCCTGATCGTCGTCGTGGAATAGCGCCGGAATGTAAAGGCCCCGACGTCCTTGCGCCGCGATCGCTCTCGCCATCCCCGGATGCGCCCAGCCGACGGTCGCCACACACCACCCGCCGACGAGATCGAGATACTTCTTCCCTTTCTTATCCCACAGAAACGACCCTTTCCCCTTCACGATACGGACGGGATTGTAGTCAAAAACTTGAGCGATGTGCGAAGTCATAGGCCCTAAGTATAACCTTGACCCGATGAAAAAACCACGCTATCCTATGGCGTCCGTGGCAATCACGCCCCGGATACATGTGGAGGGGCCATGCCCCATCAAAAGGACGAAGCTAGCCTGAAGGCACTCATCATCGTCGTGGGAATCGCCCTCGTGGCGACCAGCGTGTGGTTCGTCGTGGCCACCGACCTCCGTTTCGAGGACATCGGGCCCGCGGCAAGCAGGGAGCCCACCCCGCCGCCCGAGGCGGTGGTGGAGCCGGTTCCCGTCGACGTGAACACTCCGGAGTGGGATAGCCCTCTCGAAGGACTCCATGTCGTCTCCCTGCGGCCTGGGTACGAAGGCGAAACGGCATTCGTCGCCATCAAGCTCGAGTCGGAGGGCAGTAGCATCGTCACGGTAGGCGCGTGCCCGGACGACCCGAACCCCCAGGTGGTGGTGGACCAGAGCGCCGTGGGCGGAGAACCGCCCGAACAGGACGGCAACGTCAGACGCGTGGACGGCCTCACCGGCAAGACGCTGCCGCCGCGCGCGATGTGCGCCACGTCGTACCTGGTGCAGATTGCCAACCAGCAGGTTGCCGTGGACAAGCCGTTTTTCCAGGTGATCGTGCCCGTCGAAGAGCTTCGCCAGGGGCTCAAGATCACGGCTCCTGCGAAGATCACGAAGGTCACCCACGACAAGATCCTCTTCCCACGGATAGAGAAGTTCTCAACCCGTACCGAGTACACGTTGGAAGGTGAAGCGACTCACGTGGTCCGCGACGTTCCGAAGGACCCCGAGGAGGCCGTGCCCGTCACCTTCACCTACACGGCGAAGGTGACCGAACTTCCCGACAGTGAACGGCAACAAGTGCCATAGAGGAGACCGCCATGCACGCAGACGAGAAAGACCGACTGACGCTACCGCGAGTGGAGAGCCAAGACGCGCCGCCCCGGGCACCCGAACCGGAATGGTCGAACCCCGACCGCGTCCCCGGCAGCATCATCCTGCACGTGAGCGGCCCACCCACCCTCAACCCCGCCGAGTTCCTCCGTTTGGAGGCTCTGGCCCCCATGATCTAGCCGCCACAGCGGCAATGTCCTTTCTTCCAAACCGGCCCCCGCCGGTTTTTCCATTTTGTTACATGTCTCTTAGTGATCACTTAGAGAGAAAGATCAGGCGAGAGGACTTTTTGTTCTTACTTTAGAGATATTTTCAGTCAACCCCACTTATCCTCACTTAGTGATCACTTAGAGAGAAAGCGGGCATGATGACTTAGAGAGCAAATGAGAGGCTTCGTCGCTTGCAAAAATCAAAATTTCCTGCTAGGTTCCCCTTATTCCAAGCCGGTGCTTGGATGGAGGACCTTGCCATGTCTGTGCGACCCGACCCCAACCTCTCCACCGAGGCCAACCGGATCGGAATCACCCGTCTCGAATCGGAGGCTGCCTGGCACGACTTCCGGCGCCTGTCCCAACTGCTCACCACGCATCTCGTGACCTTCCTGCGCGGGATCCACAACCAAGACCCCCGCAACATGGGGCTCGCAGTGTCGCGCCTCTCCGCCAACGCGATCACCCTCTACATCACCCGCAACTGCAACGTACGAGAGGTGGCCGCGGGTCTGGAGATGCTCGATATCTCCTCTCGGGAGGAACGGCGCGTCAGCTTCTCCATCGTCGTCCGCGACGGCGCGCTCTGGGTCATGGACACCGATGGGGTCCGCAGTGGGAGCTCCTTCGACGAGATCCACGATGCGCTCCTCGCGCAGATCTGCGACTGGCTCCGCTTCCCCGTCCCCCCGCACCTCCTGCGCAACCGGCTCCGCGTCGAGCAGGGTCCGACCCCCTAGCCAGACCCTCCCGCTCTTGTCACCGGTCTCGACCACCCCTCGGTGGTCTTTCCATTTAAATTCAAACTTATCCCTATTAAGGGTCAGACCCTTGATGGGGATAAGTCCTATTCCATAGCCTCGGCCAGTCGCTCAAGCGCCAAAATGAATGCTCCTCGGCGGAGGTCCGTCTTCGCCGCTGTCGCACGATCAAAAACGGCACGAGCCTGCTCGCGCATAAGCGGTTCTAATTTTGCAAAAACGTCCACTTCGCTCCAGTGCTCTCCTTGTAAGTTTTGTTCCCACTCGAAATACGATCCAGTGACGCCGCCGGAGTTCGCCAAAATATCCGGAACCACCGGGATCCCGCGGGCAAACAGGATGTCATCCGCCTCCACATTCGTGGGGCCGTTCGCAAGCTCAAAGATGACGCTCGCCCGTATCGCCGCCGCGTTGTCCTTTGTGATTTGATTTTCAAGCGCCGCGGGAATCAGCACGTCGCAATCGCTTGTGAGAAGTTCCGCGTTTGAGATGGTCTGCGACCCCGCAAAGCCCGTGACGGATTCCGTGGTTTTCTTGTGCGCCTCAAGATCTGCCGGATCAATCCCGTCTGCTTTGTAGATTGCTCCTTTGGAGTCAGACGCCGCAGTAAGCGTGTGTCCCGCTTGCGTCCAGAGATACGCGGCGTGGAGTCCTGCATTTCCAAACCCTTGAATAGCTACGCGACAGTGCTCCGGCAAACTCAAACGCCCGCGCAATTCTTCAAACACATAAAACCCGCCTTGCGCAGTGGACGTTCCACGTCCCTCCGATCCGCCGTGCTCAATCGGTTTACCCGTGATCACTGCTCCGCTCATGTCCCCCGTGATTTTTCCAAACTCGTCCGACATCCACGCCATGATCTCCGGCGTCGTGTTCACGTCGGGCGCCGGAACATCCTTGCGAGGTCCGAGCACATCGGCCAGGGCGCGCACCCACCCACGCGACAAACGTTCAAGTTCTCCTTTGGATAACGTTTTGGGGTTCACCGTTACGCCTCCTTTGCCCCCACCCATCGGAATCCCTGCGACGGCGCACTTCATCGTCATCCAAAGAGAGAGCGCCCGCACTTCGTTGATCTCTACTTGTTCGTGATAGCGAATCCCTCCTTTGTAAGGACCGCGAGCGTTGTTGTGCTCTACGCGAAAACCCGTAAACATTCGTAGCGTGCCGTCATCCATACGCACCGGGATGGAAACCATGATCTCCCGGTCGGGGTGGCGTAGACGCTCAAGCACGTCATGAGGAAGATGCGTGAGAGATGCGGCACGGTCAAGTTGTGTAAGGGCAGTTTCAAATGCAGACATAGAGAGTGTAGTGAAGACAATAGGAAGATACTATTCCTCCTGAGCCGACAGCCACCGTTCCACATCCATCGCCGCCATGCAGCCCATACCGGCGGCAGTCACTGCCTGGCGATAGACGTGATCCGAGACATCCCCTGCCACAAACACACCCGGAATCGCCGTAGCACTTGAATCCGGTTTGTGCACAAGATACCCCTTCACATCGAGTTCAAGTTGGCCCCGGAACAACTCGGTATTCGGCTTGTGCCCAATCGCCGCAAAATATCCCTGTACGCCAAGCTCGGAGATCTCCTTCGTTTGACTGTTCATGATCCGCACGCCCGTTACGTGGTCCTCTCCAAGAACTTCTTGCGCCTCTGTGTTGAACAACACCTGAATCTTCGGGTTGGAGAATACCCTCTGCTGCATGATCTTGCTTGCTTTCATCTCCTCTTTACGCACTAATACATATGCCTTGTTGACGAATTTCGTGAGAAATGTGGATTCTTCCGCCGCCGAATCTCCCCCGCCAATCACAACCACATCCTTGCCTTTAAAGAAAAACCCGTCGCATGTCGCGCAGGCCGAAACACCCTTTCCCATCAATCGCTCTTCTCCGGGAATACCGAGCCACATGGCTGAAGCACCCGTGGCCACAATTACCGCTTCCGCTTCATGTGTCTCTTTTGCCGTGGAGATGGCAAACGGTCGCTTGGAAAAATCCACCGCCGTGACCTGTTCAGAAATTACCTTCGTGCCAAATCGAACCGCTTGCTGTTTGAACTGCTCCATGAGTTCGGGCCCCATGATACCACCCGGAAACCCGGGGTAATTTTCTACTTCAGAAGTAATAGTGAGTTGTCCGCCCGGCTGCGGCCCCTCAAATAAGACCGTGGGAATTTCCGCACGCGTGGCATACAGCGCCGCCGTCCAGCCCGCCGGTCCCGCACCGATAATCATGAGCTTGGACGTCATACTAGACGTGTGCAGAAACCTTCTCCATCATCTGCTCTTTACTCACGGCGCCGGAAAATTGCTCAACTACTCGGCCACCCTTGAAAATAAGAAACGTTGGAATGGAAAGAATATTGAATTGCTGTGCCAAGTCCCCTTGTTCATCCACGTTCACTTTCCCCACGGTAAGCTTTCCTGCGAGGTCTTTTGCCACTTCCTCCACAATGGGACCAACCACTTTGCACGGGCCGCACCACGGCGCCCAAAAATCCACGAGCACCGGCCCTGAAGCTTGGAGCACTTCTTGAGTAAAGTTCTGCGAGGTAAGAGTGAGAGGCATAGAGGAAAATAAAAAGCAGAGGTATGGTAATCCAAACCTCTGCGGGGTGCAACACACTTATCGAGAAGCAAATCCGGGGATTTCCAGTTTGCGACCCTGATACTCTTCTTCGTAAAACTCTACACGGTCACCGGGTTCCGCTTTTACCTTTCCTTTATAGGAAATACCGAACTCCTCGCCCGGTTGAACGGACTTCACAACTCTGGCCCCCGTCTTCATTTCAAGCACACTACCTTCTCCGATAATTTCCGTGCCGCGGAACATGCGCATCTTGGCTCCGGGTTTCGCCGTCCCGTTTTTGAGACGCCCGCCCACAATCCATCCGTGTTCGATTTTACGAAACGCCGCGAGAACCTCCATATCGCCAAGCTCGCGGATGACATAGGCGTCCGGAAGCATCTCCTGCAAACGGCGGAGCACATCCTCGACAATTTTATAGATGATTTTCTCTACAAACAGTTCTACTTTTTTGTCCCGGGCAAATGCTTCCGCCCCCGGCGTAGGCGCGACACCAAACGCATAGACAATCGCATGGGATGCTTCGGCGTTTTGCACATCCGATTCCGTCACATTGCCCAGTCCACGCGACACCACCGTCACCCCCACATCGGGGTGCTCAATACGGTCGAAGAGTCCAAGCAGGGCCTCGAGCGATCCAAGAACATCCGCTTTCACCAGCACGGGAAGCAGCTTCTTCTCTCCTTGTTCCGTCGTACCGGAGATCTTGGAAGCCGTCATCTCCACAAGCTGGCCGGACCCTGCAGAGTGCTCAAACTTCTCGCGGCGCAGGATTTTTTCATTCTCCGCCACCTCCATAATATCCCCCACCGACGGCGTCGTCTTCCAACCAAGCACTTTCACAGGTGTTGATGGGGGGGCTTCCTTCACCTCAACCATGCGCCAATTTTTCATAGCGCGGACTTTGCCATAGTGGACACCACGGATTCCAAGCACGTCGCCCACGCGAAGCGTCCCCGACTGCACAAGCACCGTTGCCACCGGCCCCTGCCCCTTATCAATATGCGAGTCAATGATCGTTCCCACAGCCGACGTAGCGGGATTCGCGCTAATGGTTTCTTTTTCCATTTCGGCCACAAGCAAAACCATGTCGAGAAGTTTATCGATGTTTGTTCCCTGCTTGGCGGAGAGAGGCACGGTAATCACTTTGCCGCCCCACTCATCGGGCAAAAGATTACGCTCCGACAATTGCGTAAGCACCCGCTGTACGTCGGCACCCGGCACGTCAATTTTGTTGATCGCGACCACAAACGGCATCTTGGCCGCCAGAATGATGTCGAGCGCCTCGATAGTCTGCGGGCGAATGCCATCGTCCGCCGCGATCACCAGAATGGCGATGTCTGCCACCTTGGCGCCACGCGAGCGCATCACGGTAAACGCTTCGTGGCCCGGGGTATCAATAAACGTGAGGGGAGACTTTCCCCCTTCTTTGCTCTGATACTCCACTTGGTAAGCGCCGATGTGCTGGGTAATACCGCCAGCTTCGGTCGCTACCACGTCGGTTTTGCGAATCGCGTCCAATAGTTTCGTCTTTCCGTGGTCGACGTGTCCCATCACCACGACAACTGGCGAGCGTGCGCTCCCTGCCGCGCGGCTTTCCCGAAGCACTTCTTCCAGATGTTGATGTTCCACCTCTTCGGCCTTCGATGTTTCGGATGTCGTCGCCTCGCGCGTCGCCTCATAACCAAGATCGCCCGCAAGAATAGCCGCCGTATCAAAGTCAATGTTCTCATTAAGCGAAGCCAAGATGCCCGCGCGCATAAGTTCTTGCATGACGCGCGCAATGGGAAGTTGCAGACGTTCCGCAAACTCCCGTACCGTAAGCACCGGAGGAAGCGTTACGTTTTTGTCCTTCACCACTTCTTTGCGTTCCTGCGTTGCTTTTTGCGCCTCCATGCGTTCCTTAAGTCGCTCGCGACGGCGCATCTCGCTCCACGCGTTTTGAATCTGGCTCGCGATGCGATTGTCCACCTTAATCGCACGGCGTCCAATGCTAAACCCGAGCTCGGGCAGACGGCGGTAGAGCTCTTCGGGCGTAGCATTCAGACGGCGAGCGAGTTCCGTAATATTCATGTGCGCGAAGAATAGCCAAAATTTGCGGTGCGGTCAACCCTCCGGTATCCTGACCACGTTATGCTTCCGCAAGGAATCCTCCTCATCGACAAGCCCGCAGGAATGACGTCGCACGACGTGATTGACGTCCTGCGGCGCCAAACAGGCGAGCGGCGCATTGGGCATGCCGGTACGCTCGATCCCTTTGCCACGGGTCTTTTGATCGTGGCCGTAGGACGCGAGACCACAAAAACGCTTTCCGCGTACGTTGGGCTCGACAAAGAGTACGAGGCGGAAATCATTCTCGGCGCGCGCTCGCAGACGCTTGATCCTGAAGGCCCCGTGGAAGTGCTTGGCGCCCCCTCCCTCTCTTCAGCACAGATCGAAACAGCTTTGCAGTCTCTGACGGGCAACCTTGCGCAAGTTCCGCCAATGTACTCGGCAATCAAAATAGGGGGAAAGAAACTCTACGAGCTCGCGCGCGTCGGAAAAGAAATCGAGCGCAAGCCACGCGCCGTGCACGTAAAAACATTTGTTCTTCTCTCTCCTCCCCTCGCTCTCAAAGACGGCACGACCAAACTTCACGTCTGTATAGAGTGTAGCAGCGGCACCTATATTCGCGCCCTTGCCCGAGACCTCGGGCACGCGCTGGGGACCGAGGCCTACGTATCCGTCCTCCGGCGCACGCGCATTGGGCCGTATATGGCAAGGGATGCCCACCCCGTTGACGCAGCAAGGTAGCTTTTGGTATCATCCGGCTGTAATTCTTGATGTTTTTTGGAGCCTGTTCGCTTGTTGAAGACTGCTTCAGACGCTATGATTTCTCTCGCTTTCTCCCCGTGGAACACTCTGTCCCTTTCGTGATTGCGGGCCTGCGCCTTGTGTCTTTTGCGTGCGAACACTCCGTGTTCGTATGTCCCCACAAATTATTGGATCTGTCGTTATCGCCCTTCTTGCCGGAGGGGTAGTTGGGTTTTTCCTCCGGCGTGTCACAGCCGGTAAAAAAATCGCTACCGCCGAAGCGCAGGCCGAGAAAATCCTGGCGGACGTAAAAGTGCGCGAGCAAGAAGCGCTCATCAAAGCACGCGAGAAGGCTCTCGCGATTATTGATGAGGGAAAAAAGGACGAAGCACGCCGTCGAAGTGAGATTACCGAATTGCAATCTCGTTTGGAAAAACGCGAAGCTTCGTTCGATCAAAAACTCACCGAGCTTGACCGCAAATCCACCGCGCTTGAAGACAACAAACATCGATTAGACGAGGAGACAAAACGATTGGAGGAAACACGAGGAGAGATCGAGCGCGTGAAAGCCGAGGAGGTGGCAAAGCTCCAAGAGGTTTCCGGACTGACGAAGGAAGAGGCTATTGCACGGCTCGAGCAATCCGTGCAGGCAGAGTACAGCAATGCTCTCGCAAGCCGTCTGCGAAAACTCGAACAAGTAAACGAAGAGGAGATCGAGGCGAAAAGCCGGCAGATTCTGTCGTTGGCTATCACGCGATTCGCCGCTGGCCAGTCGGTGGACACTACAACGTCAAGCGTGGAACTTCCTTCGGATGAAATGAAAGGACGCATTATCGGTAAAGAGGGGCGCAACATTAAAACCGTTGAACTCATGACGGGCACCGAAATCATCGTGGACGAGACGCCCAACATGATCACCATCTCTTGTTTCTCTCCTATCCGCCGGCAGGTCGCCAAACTTGCGCTTGAGGAACTCATCAAGGACGGCCGTATTCAACCGGCACGCATTGAGGAGGCCGTGAAAAACGCAAAGCAGACGCTCTCAAAGGAAATCCGCAAAGCAGGCGAAGAAGCTCTGGTCGAACTTGGTATTCCCGTCTCCTCCATTGATCCAAAGCTGGTACAGATTCTTGGACGCATGAAATTCCGGACCAGCTACGGCCAGAATGCGCTTCAACACTCCATAGAAGTTGCCACTCTTGCAGGTCTGATGGGAGCGGAGCTCGGCGCCGATGTGTTCAACTGCAAAAAGGGCGGGCTCTTTCACGACATCGGCAAAGCGGTGGATCATGATATGCAGGGAGCACACCCCGAGATTGGTTATAACATATTGAAAAAGTTCGGTTGGCCCGAAGAGCTTTGCTATCAATCGATCGCGCATCACGAGGATCGCCCGCGCACCATCGAGGGCGCCATCGTAAAGGCGGCAGACGCGATTTCGGGAGCGAGACCCGGCGCGCGCAAGAATTCGCTGGAACAATTTATCCAGCGTATGGAAGCACTCGAGAAAACCGCTTCCTCATTTGACGGCGTGGAGAAAGTCTACGCCATCCAAGCGGGGCGCGAAGTGCGTGTGTTCGTGGAGCCGAAGCTCATTGACGACTTAACCGCCTTCCGTCTTGCAAGCGACATCGCTAAAAAGATCGAGGCAGAACTGCAATATCCCGGCGAGGTGAAAATCACCCTGATCCGCGAAACGCGCGTCGTTGAGTACGCCCGGTAGTGTATGACGATCCTCGTCTTTGGGGACGTCGTGGGAAAAATTGGCCGCGAAGCGGTTCGTCTTGTTCTTCCCAAGTGGCGTGAGCACTATACCCCCGCGCTGATTCTGGCTAATGCAGAAAACCTCGCCCACGGGGCGGGCATCACCACAAAAACAGTGCGTGAAATGCACGACATGGGTATAAACGTGCTCACAGGGGGGAACCACCTCTGGGATAAACCGGCTTATGCGGACGTGTTTGCCGATCCAGAACTTTCACCCATGTTCGTCCGGCCCCTGAACGAAGTCCGCACCGTGCCGGGAGTTGGCGCACGTCTCGTGGAGCGCGGAGAGACATCCTTTGCTATTCTCAACTTGATGGGACAAGCTTTTTTCAAAGACGCATACCCCTCGCCGTTTGCGGCTGTTGATGAAGCTCTCGAAAAGATTCCCCCCGAAGCTATCGTGCTTGTAGACGTCCACGCAGAGGCCACCTCGGAAAAAGCGCTTCTTGGAAAATACCTCGATGGACGTGCAACAGCCGTCTGGGGTACGCATACACACGTACCTTCTGCCGACCAACGCCTTCTCCCGCGGGGTACAGCCTTTGCGACCGACGTGGGGATGAGCGGGGCCCATAACGAGTCTATCGGTATCCGGTACGACTTGGCTCTCGCGCTCATGAAGGACAAGAAAAAATCCCAGCTTGTTCCCCCGGAAAATGGCCCGGCCGAGGTAAATGCTCTGCTGGTTACCCTCGATGAAACGAGCAGGCGCGCCAAAGATATTCTCCGTCTACGGGAGATTGTCGAGATTCCTTAAGTGAGCTATACTTGGGCAAAATAATGACTATTTATGAACAAAGCCGAACTCGCCATGAAGATCGCCGAGCGCCTCAATATCCAAAAGAAACAGGCAGAGGATTTCATCGAAGCTTTTGAGGCTATTACCACGGCTACGCTCGCAGAAGGAGGCGAGGTGACTATTGCCGGATTCGGCACGTTCAGCGCACGCACGCGCGCGGGACGCATTGGCGTCAACCCACAAGACCCCAAAGAACAAATTACGATTCCTCCCGTGTTTGTTCCAAAGTTTAAAGCAGGCAAGGCCCTTAAGGACACATTAAAAGCCGCGGGGAAATCCCGCGGGATCGGTTCAGCCTCTGCCCCTCTCCCTACTCCTCCTTCGGGCGGAGCGTCGGGAACGCCATCACCTCTTTGATGTTTTTGGCACCCGTAAGCAACATGACCATGCGGTCGAAGCCAATGCCAAGCCCGCACGTGGGCGGGAATCCGTGTTTGATTGCTTCTAGATAATCCTCGTCGGTTTGGTGGGCTTCGTCGAAGCCTGCCTCTTCTTTTTTCTTTTCCTCTACAAATCTCTGCCAAAGATCCTGCGGATCATTTAACTCCGTATAGTTGTTGCCAACTTCCATCCCAAGCGCAAACGCCTCGAAGCGCTGCACAAACCGAGGATCTTCACAGCGCTTTGCAAGCGGAGATGTCTCCACGGGATAATCATAAACGATTGTGGGTTGGATAAGCTGCTCCTCCACTTGGTCTTCAAACAACAGCCCGATCACTTCTCCGATACGGTGAAGCTTATCCAACTCTGCACGCCCTTTTTCTGTAAGACATTTACGCGCAGATGCTTTTGCGAGATCCACTTCGTTCCAGCCAAGCACATCTTCGCCTGTCACCGCGTGAATGGCTTCCACCATCGTCATGCGCTTCCACGGACGCGCCACAGAAATCACAGCCTCTTCGTGCACGATGTCGGTTGTGCCAAGCGCGCGCTTGGCAGATTCTTCAAACAACCGCTCAAAGATGTCCATGCCCCACCGGTAATCTTTGTATGCAGCCTGCGCTTCAAACATGGTGAACTCCGGATTGTGATCGCGGTCGATCCCTTCATTGCGGAACACTTTCGTAATTTCGTAGACTTTTTCAAAACCGCCAACAATCAGACGTTTCAAATACATCTCGTCGGAGATGCGCAGATAAAAGTCCGCGCCAAGTGCGTTATGATGCGTTGTAAACGGACGGGCAAATCCGCCCCCATAGATCGGTTGCAGCGTGGGCGTCTCGACATCCAAAAAACCCTCCTCTTCCAGAACATTTCGCAGGGCCCTCATAATAGCCGCGCGCTTGCGGATATAATCCTTCGCGAGAGGATTGGTGAGAAAATCCAAATAACGCTGGCGCATACGCGCTTCGGGATCGGCAAGACCATGCCACTTTTCCGGAAGCGGAAGGAGGGCCTTTGCAAGCATGCGAGAGAGCGTGACGGAGATCGTCATTTCTGCTGTTTTCGTCTTAAAAAGTGTGCCCGTTACTTCAATAAAATCCCCCATCGTAAAAAATTGATGGAACTGATCGTAGGCCACCTCGCCCACCACGTCCCGTTTGAGCGCAAACTGGATGCGCCCCGTCTCGTCTTCCACATGCCCAAAAGTAAGGCCGCCATGCTTGCGGATAAGCCGCACGCGCCCCGCCACCGTCACTGCTTGCCCGCGCAAGGAAAGTCCATCGAAGTCCAGAAGAACAGACCCGATCGTATGCGTGCGAAAAACCTCCGCTGGGTACGGATCCATGCCTGCCGCACGCATGATCGCTACGCGCTCAATATTGTCATGTTCTTCCTGAATCATACCTCGCGTAAAAATGTTTGGATGTCTTCAAGAACATCATCGAGCCGCACCATCTGCGCCTCTTCTGCCATACGACGTTTCCACTCAACCGACTGCTCTTTCATGGTGCGCTCTGAAAGCACCAGGCGCAGGGGCAGCCCAATCAAATCGGCATCGGCAAATTTTTCTCCCGCTGAAAGATCGGCACGATCATCCCACAAAACCTCGATCCCTTGCTTCTCCAGCTCATCATGAAGCGATGCCGCCGTCACCTCAAGCTCTTCGGCAAGGACAGGGTCTTTCGCCCGTAAACTTACCAGATGCACGTGGAACGGCGACACGGACTTTGGCCAACACATGCCGCGCTCGTCATGATGCACCTCTACAATGGAGCCCAGAACACGCGACGGACCAATGCCGTAACAACCCATAAGCACAGGGAGCATTTTACCGTCCGGTCCTGCCACCTGAAATCCACACGCGTCAGAAAATCGCGTCTTCAGAGGAAAAATATTTCCCACCTCGATACATTTTTGGATGTCGTACTTTTTTGTATTCTCCCAATCTGCCTCTGGCACAATTTCGCGGTTGAATGCCTCACCTGTTTGCCGATCAATGTATACGTGGTCCTCCCCCGCGGGCGTAAGGACTTGAAATTCGTGCGAGTGTTTGGAGAACACGCCGCCGGATGCCGCCACCACGAGCGCAGAGAGACCGCAGTGTTGGAAGACGCGCATATACGCCTGCTTTGCTTTCTCATAGAAGGCCATCAAGTCTTCCTCGGTGAGATGAAAACTGTACAAATCCTTCATGGAAAACTCGCGACCGCGAAGCAGACCGGATTTCGCGCGCGGTTCGTTACGGAATTTATCCTGAATTTGGTAGAGCGCAAGCGGCAAGTCCTTATACGACCGCACGTATTCCTTCGCAAGTGGCGTAATGACCTCCTCGGCCGTGGAGCTTAACGCATATTCTTTTCCGCCGGCACCCTCCAGCTTGAAAAGCACGTCAATAGTGTCCCACCGTCCCGTCGCGTCATAAAGCGCTTTGGGATGGAGGGCTGGCATCAACACTTCCTGCGCACCAAGCGCATTCATTTCTTCGCGCACAATGCGTTTCACCTTTTCGAGGACACGAAGTCCAAGCGGCAGATACGTATAGATACCTGCGGCAAGCTGATTCACGAATCCGCCTTGAAGAAGAAGCCGCGCGTTGGTGGAGTCCGCGTCTGCCGGAGCCATCTTGTTGGTTTTACCGAACATCTGAGAGTAACGCATAACAGGCACTATGGTACTGTTTTCACTCCGTTTACGCAACGACTCCCCGTCCTCACGCTCCCCTTCGGCGAGTGCCACTAAAATACGAAACCACGTCATAGGACGTGGTGAGTACTGACCTCCGCAACCAGATAGGTTGGGGATCAGAAGGTGAAGAACTGCGGAACGCTGTGCCAGGCCGTCTGGCGCTTTGGAGAAAGTTGGCTTTGCGCAAAGAGCATCATCGTCTCGATGGACCTGACCCGCATGGCCACACCGAAGCCTTCAAGCACCTTGAGACCCGCTCCCGTGAGTGCCAGGCTCTTTGTCTCTGGATCGCTTTCCCAGATCTCAGGATTCGTGTAGTCCCAGCGCTCCCCGTCGAAGAGGGCGTCACACTCCCCGGCCGCATCTTCGACGGCGACAACCCCCGGCGCGAGTTCCGCCATGCGGGTGGGAGCGTACTGCGGAAGCTGACGAGCAACTTTCCGGTAGTACTGGATGGCCTTCTGCCGCATCGTATCCATTGCTCCGTCTCCCTTCTTGGTGGAAAAAACGTATCCAAAACCCCCTGGCTCTGGACGTTCGCTACAGTAGCGTGCCGGTAGATAAAAATCAAAGGCGACTTCTTTTGACACAAAAGAAAGGCGGCACACTCCATTTTCTGAAGTTGTGCCGTCGACGCCTACTGGCTGATGAGATGAAGGAACGTGTCCGGCCTCCGAAATAGTGATGTCTGGTGCAGTATTCTTGAATTGGTCCGAACGCATTTCGCCGTCTGCGACGTTTCGCAAACCTGACCGCTCGGGTGCTGCCGAGAAAGAAAAGTCCCGCCTGGGACTGAAGAAAAAATCCCTAGACGGGGCGAGCGGCCATATTGGCGTGCCGTTGACGTTGGTAGCAACTGGAGCAGATGGCCTTGCCGGTCTCGTTGCGAACCTGCACCGGTTTGACCTCACCACACGTGAAACACTTCTCGTGCGTGGAGGGGTCTCGATAACGAGCTTTGTGATAGCAGTTCAGACAGATGGCTTCGCCGGTCTCGTTGCGAACCTCCACTCGTTTGACCTCGCCACACATGAAACACTTCTCGTGCCTGGAGGGGTCTTTGCGATAGCAGCTCGGACAGACGGCCCTGCCGATCTCGTTGCGAACCTCCACTCGTTTGACCTCGCCACACGCGAAACACTTCTCGTGCCTGGAAGGGTCTTTGCGATAGCAGTTCGGACAGATGGCTTCGCCGGTCTCGTTGCGAACCTGCACTCGTTTGACCTCGTCACACACGAAACACTTCTCGTGCGTGGAGGGGTCTCGATAACGAGCCGTCTGATTGCAGTTCGGACAGATGGCTCCGCCGGTCTCGTTGCGCGCAGCCACCGGTTTGACCTCTCCACATTCCGAGCACTTCTCGTGAGTAGAAGGGTCGTGGTAGCGAGCCCTCTGATAGCAGTTCAGACAGATGGCCTCGCCGGTCTCGTTGTGCATTGTCAGCGGTTTGACCTCGCCACACGTGAAACACTCCCCGCACCTGGAAGGGTCTTTGCGATAGCAGTTCGAACAGGTGGCTTTGCCGGTCTCGTTGCGCGCAGCTATCGGTTTGACCTCGCCACACATGAAACACTTCTCGTGAGTAGAAGGATCGTGGTAGCGAGCCCACTGATAGCAGTTCAGACAGATGGCTTTGCCGATCTTACGGTTTTTACGGACAGTCCTGTGCCGTCCGCAGGTATCACAAACACCTTTCACGGCTGCACCTCCTTTCGGTTTGGATCCTGGAAAAGAGCAGACTCAGATCACTTGATCTGACACCGCACCGTACGTTATTACTTGCTCCACGTCAAGGCTAAAACGAAAAAGAAATCCCTCTGGGATTTCTCATGAATTGCATCACTACTTTTTAACAGCTAAATTCTTCGACCGACTTCGGAATCTTAAATTTATCACAAAATTTTACAAACAATGGCAACAAATCACTTTTTACTAATTCCAGTTCACGATATATCCCCATTGCGACGGCGAGTCCGTGTGGAATTTCAAAATGGGTGTCTTCTTCAATTCGGTCAGAAAGTTCATGCCCACCTCTCAAAATTTTCCGCGAGCCGTTTGCGTTTTCTTCCACATCGATTTTTAGACACACTGCTTTCAAAGTCGCGGTCCACAAAATTACTTTCAGTAAAGATTTTTTATTTGTGTACGGGTCGAAGTCTTGTGAAAGTAAAAAATCAAGAAGTGTCTGTGACTGATAAATTGCATGTTTTATCACTTCGCCAAGCCCAGTCGAAATTTGTCTTTCTGAAAGTGTTTCTAAAAATCGTGGGTCGAGAAGTATTTGGTTTGGCTCGTAAAAACTTTTGTAATAGTGCTTAAAAAATCTTCCTTTATCAATCATGTTTACCCTAACCTTTCCACCGCTTCCATCTGCCATACCGATTACGGTTGTTGGAATTTGCACAAGCGGAACACCCAACAGCTCGGCAACATACGCGGCGACGTTAAGTGTCAATCCACCACCAATTCCAACAACCTCTTTCGCTCCGCTTTCTTTGATACGATTTTGTTCAATAAAGTTTTTGAGCCAACCCCATTCTTTAAAGGTTTCTTCTCTCGCTTCTTCAAAAAATACATTTTCTTTCGGGAGAAAATCTTTGAGAAAAGTATTTGATAAACCCTTGTCGCAAAAAATCAATTGTGAATTATTAAATGTATTTTTTGAAAGAGAAGAAACAGAGAGAGAATATGATTTTATCTCGTCACTTCGTGGGTGGAACGAAGGAACATCGAAAAACAATTCGAACGAAGAAAGTTTGTCGTCCGAGATATTTTTAAACTTTTCGTCAGTAGTGAGCGATTCATTAAGAATTTTTGAATAAAGACCGTGCATATGATTAAAAAATTTTCTTCCCCCAAAATTGAATACGAATTAGTCGCCGAGCGAAGCGAACCAAAACTCTTTGACTTTTCCTGTCTGGTGCGGCCGGAAGGAGTCGAACCCTCGACCTCGTGGTCCGAAGCCACGCGCTCTATCCAGCTGAGCTACGGCCGCATAAGAAACGCAGGAACTGTAGCGGAAATCTTGACGTAGGTCAACGAACACGGCATACTTCCTCTGCTTTTTCGTGGGCGCATAGCTCAGTTGGTAGAGCAGTTGGCTCTTAACCAAACGGTCGGAGGTTCGAATCCTCCTGCGCCCACCAGTCACCACAACTTCGAACCTCCAAGAACCCCAGCAAACAAGCCCCGCCATGAGCGGGGCTTGTGCGTTGGCGAAGTCGTCGTTGACGGGCGAATCAGCAGCAGCAGAGCCGCCTGTGGACAAGTCGGCGATGACTGACCACGAATTCGGACCACGATCGCACACGAGGGAGTAGAGTCACCTGTAGAGCACCGTATGAAGAAGAGGGCTATTCATCTCCTTGCGCACCCGCGTCGCAGACCCGCCACCGGTAGGCGGCGTCGACTACGTCAACCGTCCCACTCCGCGCGGGCAGCCGCTTGCTGCCGCGTCACGCAACCGGAAGCTCGTCGTGCTGTCCGGGTTTTTCGCGTTCCTCAAGGAGAAGGGCCATGCGTCCGCAGATCCGACGGCGGGCGTGCCGTGGAGCCGGCTCACCCGGTCGGAGCGGCCTGCATTGACCGGCGCCGAGATCGGGCGGTTGCTCCGAGCCACGGAACGGGCGCGAAGTCCCTGGGCGGCGGCGCGCGACGCCGCGCTCGTCTCGGTGCTGTTCCATGTCGGCCTGCGGCTCGCCGAGCTGGTGGCCCTCGACGTGGACCAGGTGGACCTGCGGGCCGGCCTGCTCTTGGGCGTCAAGCGCAAGGGTGGCAACTCCCAGCCGTTGCCGCTCAACGAGTCAGCGAGGAACGCGCTCTCGGCCTGGCTGGAAGTTCGTGGCGAGGCCACTTCGTCGGCGCTTCTGCTGTCGCAGACCCGCGGTCGGCTGTCGCGTCGAGCCGTCGAAGCGCGGGTCGCGACGCTCGGCCGCGTGGCCGGTTTCTCGTTCAACGTCTCGCCGCACATGCTTCGGCACGGGTTCGCGACGGAGATTCTCGCCGCCGGCGCGAACCTCGAAGAAGTCCGGCGACTGCTCGGGCACACCAGCATCCTGACGACCAGCCGGTATCTGCATCCCGACGGCAAGGCGCTGCGGGCGGCGGTCAACCGCCTGTCTCGACCAGCTCGACGACGGGGTGGCGATGGAACTGGAAAACCAGAAGGGGTCGAAGACCCTTGACCCCGACCATGCGCCCTCTATAGACGAGGACGCAAGCGACGCTGCCGGTCACGGTCACGCTCTTGTATTCTAAACATACGTTCAGTATACTGGTTCCTGACAGCGTGTCGCGACCCGCGCCGTTCAAGCCGCAGCATTCATTGGAGCACACATGAGAGTGCAATACGCACGCCTGATCCGTTCGTTGGCACTCATGACAATTGGCTGGCTACTCCTACTCTACACCCCTCCGAACTTACCACTCCCTCCGCTCGGCCCGCGCCTCACGTCCTCGCAGTACCTTCTCATCCACGCGATCGCCCTCTTCGCGATAATCCTGTCCCATCGATTGGATCTGCCGCGCCGGAAACGACCTTAGGTCGATCCGGCACTGGCCTACCCACCCGCTAAATGCGGGTGTTTCCATCTCCCCAGGAATCAAACGTTGCGAGTTCGCATCCGACCGCGCTGGCGCCGAATCGCGTTTGTGGCGATGACCAACAGAGCGGCGGACGCGCCATTGGCACCCACCAAGATCAACGCACTGACGGCGACATCGGCGAAAGACACGTGAGATTGCGGTGCGTGACCCCAGAGGGTCTTGAGCAGCATCCCGACTAGAAAGACGAACAGCCCGAGTTCCATCGCAACGAGCGTGGCCCGCACACTTAGGCGGGATGCGCCCTCGAATGCCAGTTTCGCTATGTGTTCAGCGACCAGGGAGCCGACGATCACGACCACAGCGAACGACATCCATTGCAAGACTTGTTCGAACACACGAAGTCTCCCGCAGCGCACATACAGTTTCACGCAACCCTACGCGAGTGGTCCCCTCTCCTTCACGATCACGAAAAGTACGAGGAGAGCTTCCAGGAGCAAGACAGCGCCCGCGACGAACAGCATTGCCCCGATGTCAGTCATCCTAAAAGTAACCGCAGCGAGCAGCATGGCGCCTACACACACCAGTGCAACAGACGCAGCGACGAACCCATCTCGGACTCGCGAGTCAACGCGCGCATCGTCAACCGATGGCAACACTGCGGTCACGGCTGCCGGATCGACAGTGTCAGCCCCAAACACGCGACTGAAGGTAGCACCGTCGGGTCCCACGCTCACGGAGAGAAGCAGGCGTTCCATGATCCCTTCCTCTGCGATCCCAGACTTGAGCATATCCCGGCTAATGATCCGTACTTCAGCGAGTCCCGCAGGGTCATCGTCCTTGACGTCTCGCATTCTCCTAGACCTCCCACTCCGGCAGCCGTGCGGAATTTAGGCGCCAGAGGCTGAGGAGCGCCGCAACCGTTGTCTGGAACGCCCGCCCGGAGTCCTTCTCCCGTCGCCACGCCTCGTTGTCGTTGAACTCCGACCACCGGTAGCGCGTCATGGCAGCGAGAATCACACTCCCGGGTATCGACTCACCCAGCGACTCGCCTGCCCGGAGCTTCTGCAGGGCGGCAATGGACGAGGACCCAGTTGAGTCAATACTACTCGCCGGCGCGATCACGCCTCGGAGGACCTTGCGGAGCATGGGGGCAGACTGATCACTCGCCCCAAGAGTCGTGAGAGCCGACGCCACACTCCTGCAACACGAGACGGCGACTTCGACTGCAGCAGGCACGAGATATGGAGATTCCAGGACATCGGCGACTACACGCCGACGAGACTGGACGAGTCTGTCAGCGAGTCTCCGCCACACGTACCCAAAGTACTCCGCGCCATCCGTGCAACGTCTCTCGATCCACCGGCCGAGTATCAGCACGGGTGGACGCGCGATCATCTCCATTGCTTCGAGGAACTCGGCAGCCCCCCAAGAGAGCAACTCGCGCGGCGAGTATTGCTCAACGAGTCCAGTAACCATTCCCATGGCGGCGAAGCGCGCGCAACTCGTTGCCACGGCCGCTCCGAAACGCGCTGAGTCCTGGTACTGCGAGGCGACTACCCCGAACAGCCCCTTAAGATAGCGGTCGGCATCGAGCTCAAAGCCGATACCGAACGCAAACAGGTCTGGCAAGAACTCAACCACCTCCGGGTTGAGCAGCCGCCCGGCGCCTTCGGATGTCCGCGCAACCCGCTCAGCGAAGACATGTCGAGCAGCGAAGTGCCCGGCTTCGTGCGCGATGGGCCACCATCGGTAGACATCGAACATCGATGTCGTCGTCAGATCAATTACACCGAGGCGGTGCGAATACGGGACTCTTGGATCGAACCCAAATGTAACGAGGCCGCCCGTGCGAAGTTCTGCTCCTCGGCAAGCACAAGGAAGTCAACACCTGGACCGATTGGGACCGCTGGCTTTGTGGACACCGCTTCTCCGCGTTTGGGATCGCCAGTCTACGTACAGTAAGTCAAGTAGGTTAGAGTTTATAGCCGAAGCGGAGCAGTCTCGCAAGAAAAGCTCTTGCCACGGAGACATGTCCTTAGCTAGAACGAAAGCGCCCGGCCGGACAGAAGTCCGACCGGGCTAGAGAGCGTCGCGACGACGCGGTGTTCGGGCAGGCACCCGAATCCCCGCCTGCGCGGCGTAGACGGCGCGGTAATGCTGTCGCGCCGCCGCCTTCCACCCGCCCACGGTGCAACACACCGGAGGAGAGCGACATGCAGGCCGCGACGCATCCCTTGTAGCCTATTGAGGCCACAGACCGCAACGTCTGTCAAGCACACGTAACTCTTCAACTTTCCCGGCTCCCCAAGCTGGTGCGGGAATCTCTGTCCCGTGCCGGCTCCCGGTGAGTCCTTGTCCAGGCGGCCCGGCAACCGTCGGGCGACCTTGAGGAACCCCCATGTCCGCTCTGTATCGGCCTGCCCCGACCTCCACTTCTCCGCTCCCCACCCTCGCCCTCGACCTGGTCTGCCGCGACCTCGTGCTCCGGCTTCAGCCCCCGATTCGCATCAAGGTCATCGCCGCACTCGCGGCCGGCGAGCGCGATCCCAGCCGGGTCGCCGAGCACGCCTCGCAGATCCGCCGGAGGATCGGCTGGCCACGCGACGTTCGGACGTCGATTTGCCGTGCTGACCTCGTACGTATCCTGCGTCGCCTGCTCGATGTTCGCCCAGCACGAAGGCGTGACGCGGAAGGCTGCCCCTGCCGACGGACCCTCGAAGAAGTCCAGGCCCGAATCCTGAGCTCCGTCATGCACGAAGTGGTTTCGGACCGAATACGATATGGCAGCAGGCCAGCCGAACGATTGCCGGATCGAGTCGAAGAGCGCCGAAGCGGTGTCTCGCTTCGATGTTTTTCGGACGATGAACTGCGAGATCAGCCGCGCAGGCGACTTCGAGTTGCGGCCGGCTTCAGGAGTGCAGAGCACCCGACCGACAAGCCCAGTAACTGAGTCCGAGATCGCCCAGGTAGTTGTAAGATAAGCGGAAACTCCCAGGAATCGAGCGTTTCGAAACCTGACGCGAGTGGCGCCAAAGGGGACGCGATCGTCACCGTCAACGCGCTTCTCAAGGTCGGCCAAGAAGGTTCGTGCGTCTTCGCGGGCAATGATCAGGTCACGCCACCGATCTACTTCGAGACGACTGTCGACCATGCCCCGGAACCCGTCCTCGACTTCCTTTGGCAACGCGCTTGGACAGCGCAACAACGCCTTGTCGATACCGTCGTGCAGGGCTGTCGGGCCCGCTCAGCGTAGTCTGGATGTGGAACGAGAAGCCCTCGCTCCAGGTGTGCTGCCGTTCGAGCGACGTTGCCGGAACGAGCAGGGCGCTGAGGACACTGGCCCGGGCGGGAGTGGGGGCCTCCCTCGCTACATCCTCGACGAGACAGACACCCAGGCGGGTTGCCGACCCCTCAAAGTCTGACCAAAACCCCGGGCCGCCTGCCAATGTTCTCCCAATGAGGTCCTTTGCCCGCTTTCCGTCGTTCGGTAGGCCACGTGCCCGCCTCGACGCGATTGAGAACTCCTCTTCGGCCACCGAGCAGAGTTCCTGCAGTATTCGATCCGGATCGTCCGCCGCCGTCGCTCCCATCGCGGCGTAGAAGAGCGGCCAGGCGAGCGTCAGGACAACGTCGTCGAGGCCGATGTTCCGCTCACCGAAGAGCCACTCGACGGACTCAGTCCTTACGGAGAGAGTACGCAGGCATCTGCAGAGCTCGACGCAGTCCAGGGGCCGGAACTCGGCCACAAGTTCAAGCAGTTCGCCGATTTTCACCCGCTGAGATGCTGAGCAGCGCTCGATGCCGGCGCGCAACTCGAACGCAAACCGCTCCAGGAGGCCGACGCGCCGTCCTGCTAGTCTCAAGATTCTCTCGCTCCTGGCAAGCGAAACAAGGACCGCGCGTCCTGCAACACTCAGATTCCCGGACAGTGACGCTTCTAGCACGCCCGTCAGTAGCGCTTCCGCGGCCTCCGAGGGTTGCAGCGACGCGGCACTGTCTCCGACATCGACGAACAGCCAGGTGCGCAGGACATGATCGCGAAGTACATCGGGCTTCAGCTCCACCAGCCTGTTCCGAGCGCCCCGTTCCGACAGAGCACGCCTGCGTACGAGGGACGCGATGGCGGCCCTCGCCGCCGGAATGCCAGGAAGCCCGGCGTTCTCGGCCAGGAGTTGGACCTGCGAGTCATCTTCCCGATTGACGGTACCTAGCAGGGCAACCCACCGGAGGAGAGTGTTGACCTGTTCTGCGGGAAGCTCTGTCTGCTGCTCCACCACCTCTCGGAGGTACACGTTCGCCAATCCGTCTGCGGTCTCTGGGCTCGCGTGCAGAGCGTGCAGGAGCGCCGGAGCGTCGACTCGGGCGAGAAGGGCAGCCGCTGCTTCCTCCTGCGAGGGCTTCTCTACTGCGGGCTCTGCCAGCGCCGGATGACGGCCGAACTCCATCCCAAGGGCGCCTACTACCGCTGCTACCCCGATGCCGATGGCCGCCATTGTCCCGCACGCTACACCCCCGTCCTTCAGTTCGACGCGGAGGTGGAGCAGCGGCTGGAGAACATCTCGCTTCCCCGGGAGACCGTGGTGTCCCTCAGCGCGGCCCTGGATCATCTTGCCGAAAAGCAGGAAGCAAGGTGCACCGAGGAACGGCGGAGTCTCGGCACGAAGCAGAGCCTGTTGCAAAACCAGCTCCTGCAGGTGACCGACGGCTACGTGCGAGGCGTGGTCCCCGCGGCTGCGTATGCGCCGCTCCGTGATCGTTACCAGGCGGAACTCAACCAGGTGGAAGCCTGCCTCCGGGCTCTGGACCGCGATGTCCACGCGGACGTGGCTGCGGTGAAGTCCCTGCTACAGATGGCCGGGGCGCTCCGGCGCTTCTACGACCTGGCGCCAACCGAGCGCGAGAAGAAGGATCTGCTGACTCGGGTCTTCCATCGCATCGTCGTCGTCGACCGCACCGTCCAATCCATCGAGTACCAAGCCCCCTTCGACTGCCTGCTCTCCGACGACAGCCGGTTGCGGGGTTCTGAGATTCCACCGGACGCAGCGCGGGAGCTGCTCGAAGCCGGCCAGAGTGCGCTGGCGGCCTGAGAGTCCTCCCTCGAACATCGTTAGTTTGCGTCCACCATCCTACGCGACAGCAGCAAAGCTGGTGGAGCGTAGGATGCCCTCCGGAGCTTTAGCGCAGGAGGGCTGTGTTGTAGGTATTCTCCGTTCAAGCGGAGAATTTTTGTTTTACCCCGCCCATCCTTTTGCTTTTAGTGCATTCTGGGCAGCAGAGACTTGTGCTTCTTGTTTGCTCGTCCCCTCACCCGTGGCCACCAACTCGCGTCCAAGATACACCCCAATCACAAACTTCTTGGCATGATCCGGCCCCGATTCTTCAATCACCTTGTATGCCGGCGTGACGGCAAATCGCTCTTGCGCCTCTTCTTGAAATCGTGATTTTGGATCTACGTACAGCTTGAGCTCAAGAATCTTCGGCAGCTCGACAAGAATATGCGATAAGATAAATTGCTTCGACACTTCCCATCCCTGGTCCAAATACATGGCCCCAATGATCGCCTCGCAGGCGTTGGCCAAGATATAGCGTCGGGCTTTTGAGTTGGCATCTTTTGCTTCTCCACGCGAGAGATAGAGAAACTCCTCCGTCCGCCACCGTGCACAAATATCCGAGAGCGTGTCCGCATTTACAAGCGACGCGCGCCAGTTGGTAAGCTCGCCTTCTGGATTATTGTAGTTCTGATACAGGTGCTCCGTGACGACAAGCTCAAGCACCGCGTCGCCCAAAAACTCCAGGCGCTCGTTGTGCCCGATGGGAAAGTCCGGATGTTCATTGAGGTAGGACCGGTGAACGAGAGCTTGACGCAACATGTCCGTATTCTTGAATGTCACGCCCAATTCTCGTTCAAGGTCTCCAAGAGGTGAGTGGAGATCCATAGAAGTATATTATTTTTTCTCTTCATCTTTTTTCTTCGGTGGTTCTTTGTCTACAGCTTTCTCGTTCCCGCTCGCGATCATATCTTTATAGATGGCCCCAAGCACCCCATTTACAAACCGCCCGGATGCCTCGCCACCGAATCCTTTCGCCAACTCGATGGCTTCGTTAATCGCTACCTTCGAGGGTACGCGCTCCGAATAACACAGCTCATAAATACCCAGACGAAGGACATTCCTGTCAATCACGGTGATGGATTCAATCGGCCAGTCTGGAGCAAAGCGCCGGATGCGCTCATCTATCTCCGTTAACCGTCCCAGAACCCCATCCACGAGTTCTTTGATGAATCCTTCGTCATCGAACTTCGGCGCAAACTCCCCGCGGGCATATTCCCGCCATGCCTCAAGCTGGCCGGCATCCTTGCCGTTGAAATCCCACAGATAGAGCGTTTGGAGCGCGATGGTACGCGCAAGGTGCCTGTTCGACATAGAGCAAAGAGCGTTACAGGGAGTATACCATACAAAAGCGCCTGGGGATTACCCAGACGCATGTTCTTTTTCTTCTTTGTGTTCCTCGTGATCGTGATCGTGTGTCCCGGTCTTTGCCTTCATTTTTTCTTGCGCACGTTTCATGAGGCGCTCCACTGACCGCGCAACATTGAGAACTTGGCGACCTCGATAGAACCCACATTGTGCACACGCCGTATGTGGGCGAACAGGCGCTTTACATTTCGGACAATCCGAAATTTGCATCGGCTTCAAGGCATGGTGAGCCCGACGCCGACGTGTTTTGGACTTGGAATGTCTATGGCCCGGCAATGGCATAACGGCGGCACTCTAGCAAAGGAGTACGTGCATGTCAAACAAGTTCCGCCGTCGCCACGGCGTCCCCTTCTTTCTTAAATCTCATAACTCGTACTCCCTGCGTAGCCCGTCCAAGCACCGAGACAGAGGAAAGCGCCGTGCGAATTACCTGCCCTGCCTCCGAAACAACCAAGAGATCACGCTCGTCGTCGGAACGCACAATTCGCGCAGACACTACTGACCCCGTTTTGTCCGTGACGTTTGCCGTCATAATGCCGGATCCGCCGCGACCTTGTACTTTGTATTCCTCTACCGGCGTGCGCTTGCCGTACCCATGTTTCATGAGCGTGAAGAGCTGATACGCGCCCTTCTTTGCTTTACTTGCAATCACTTCCATCCCCACAATCTCATCCGTGCCGTGCAACTTAATACCGCGCACCCCCGCCGCCACGCGCCCCATCGCGCGCACGTTCTTTTCGACAAACTGAATTGCCTGACCATCAGCCGTTACCAGAATAATATGGTCGTCCCCATCCGTTGGCCGTACCCACTGCAAACTATCACCTTCGTTTAATTTAATGGCAATAAGCCCGCTTCGGCGCACCGATTCAAACGCGCCAAGCTCCACTTTTTTTATTGTCCCGCGTCGCGTTACCATGACCAAATATTTGTACGATTCAATATCTTCAAGCGAGAGAGACGTGGTGACAAGTTCGCCCGGTGCGAGCTGTAGAAAATTCACCAGTGCCTGCCCCTTTGCCGTCCGGCTCGCTTCGGGCACATCGTACGCTTTCAACTGGAAGATACGCCCGCGGTTCGTGAAGAAGAGCAAGTCTTTATGCGTCGTTGTGGCAAAAACTTGTTCTACCGCGTCCTCTTCTTTCGCGGTCATGCCCGAGACGCCTTTCCCCCCACGCGCTTGCGCTTTGAACGTGTCCGGCGGAAGGCGTTTAATATATCCCCCCTCGGTGATCATCACGACGGTCGGCGCATCAGCGATGACATCCTCCATGCGGAAGTTTTTCACGCCGCTTGCCACAATCTCTGTGCGGCGCGCATCGCCGTAGCGTTCCTTCATGTCCTTCGCATCCTGTTTCACGATCATCAGAATTTTCGCCGGAGATTTGAGGATAGCTTCAAGCTCCTTGATAAGCGCCATCTTCTCTTTATATTCCTGTTCCACCTTCAACCGTTCCAAGTTTGCCAACCGGCGTAGCTGCATCTCTAAAATCGCCAGTGCCTGCAGCTCCGAAAGTTTAAATTTTTTAATGAGGTTGGCTTTTGCCTCGTCTTGATCGGCAGATTTCTTTATAGTCTCAATCACTTTATCAATCTGCAAAATAGCAATGCGGAGTCCCTCCAAAATATGGGCGCGCGCTTGCGCTTTATCAAGATCGTATGCCGTGCGGCGGCGAACCACTTCCTGCCGATGCTTTACGTACTCCTCAAGCATGCCGCGCAGGTTGAGGAGGCGCGGCGCAATCCCGTCCACTAGAGCGACAAAATTCGTATGAAAAGTATCTTGCAGTTGTGTGGCTTGATACAGGCGGTTCAACACTTTTCTGGGATACGCGTCCTTCTTGAGTTCAATGACAACGCGCAGCCCGTCTTTGGACGACTCGTCGCGCAAGTCGCGAATGCCCTCGATCTTTTTCTCCTGCACAAGATCAGCAATCTTCTCAAGCAGCGCCGCCTTGTTCACTTGGTAAGGAATCTCGGTAACAATAATAGCGTGCCCTTGCTTATCCTCCACGATTTCGGCTTTCGCCCGCATGACGATGCCGCCTCGGCCCGTGGAATACGCTTGGCGGATGTCCTCACGGTTGTAGATAATCCCGCCCGTGGGAAAATCCGGGCCCTTCACGAACTGCAACAAATCTTCCACGGTCGCTTTTGGATTTTCAATCAAGTGAATGATCGCGTCGCACACTTCGGTGAGGTTGTGAGGGGGAATATTCGTGGCCATACCGACCGCAATCCCAAGTGTCCCCTCCACCATGAGAGTAGGGAGCTTAGAGGGAAGCACGCGCGGTTCCTTGTGCGTGCCATCGTAGTTTGGCGCAAACTCCACCGTTTCTTTTTCCAGGTCCACGAGCGCCTCCTCGGCAATAGCAGAAAGCTTGGCCTCCGTATAGCGATAGGCAGCCGCTTCGTCTCCGTCAATCGAGCCGAAGTTCCCCTGCCCGTGCACAAGGGGGTATCGGAGCGAAAAGTCTTGTGCCAAACGCACAAGCGCCGCATACACCGATGCGTCCCCGTGCGGGTGGTATTTCCCAAGCACGTCTCCAACCACCGTGGCGCATTTTTTAAACTTGGCGCTCGCCCGTAGCCCCGACTGCCACATGGAGTAGAGAATGCGCCGTTGAACGGGTTTCATGCCATCGCGCACATCGGGAAGAGCGCGCTGAACAATGACAGACATGGCATAATCCAAATAACTCGTCTCCATCTCGGTGACAATACTACGATCCACAATGTGCCCAGCGGACGGTGTTACCTGAGTGTCTTCCTGTTTTTCTGGCAGGGGGCGTTTGGCCATACGAAAATATTACTTGGCAAAGGCGTTTTGGAATCCATCTTTCAGCTGATCTTGCGTGGCAGCCCCCCCTTCGAGACTCTGTCCGAACGTCCGAAGTGACTCCCTCACACTCAAGAGCCAAACCGCAAGGCTCCCCGCAAGCACAAGCGCAAAAGCTGTATAGGCAAAGATCCGTGTCCGGTGAGGAAGTTTTGGATCAACAAGCTGCATAGCTATTCGCGGCGTAAAACAACAACTTGAAGAACGTCCTCCGTCAAGTCTTTTTTGGCGACTTTCCATTTGACCTGTTCTTCTTTGGAGGTACTGCCAAGCGCGCGCAAAAATTTTTCCGGCCCCAACTCTTTCACGCCGATAGAAGATGCCCCAAAATAGATCGGGACGACCGCGCGCGGCTCAATGGCCGTCACGACTTCTGCGGCCGTCTCGGCATCGAGCACCACCCCGCCGCCCACGGGCACAAACAGGATGTCTACATCCCCAAGCAATTTCAATTCTTCCTCCGAAAGCGGACGGTCAAGCGCGCCTAAATGCGCGACCTCCAATCCCTCGGCCGTCAGTCGTGAAACGAAGTGTGCACTCCCATCTTTGCGCGGAACGGGAAGGGCGTAGCAGAATATGCCACCCACTTCGTACTCGCCCGGAATATCTATGACGAAAGGCTTTCCTTCTATACCCTCAAGCGCGTGCGATTCCGGCGCATCATGGGAAGCAACAATCAAATCTGCTTTAAGCAACCGCGGCGGACGCATGCCAACGCTCGACGCATACGGATCCATAACCACGCGCATTTCGCCCTGCGCGTGCTTTGCCGTCATATCCACACACCCAAGTCCGTGAGAGACAAATTGCATAGTTTACATTTCCCCCAAAACATCCTTCCAGTAGTCTACGGCGGCCTTTACATCCGTCGGGTCTGGATCACGCTCCGTTACCGACCAGCCCGTGCGGAAGGTCCGTACTTGATTATTGATCTCTTCCGCATAGCGCTTGTCTTTGCCCGCAAGCGTTTCCAGCTCCTCGATCAACGCTTCAATACTCTTGGCCTCCGCCTCCCAATGCGCCACGCGTTCGTCGTACTCTTTGACGTGGTTTTTCACAATACCCTTGTCCTCTTGCTCCATTTTGTAGCGCGCCAGCAGCATTCCATCTTCCACCTGGTAGCGCTCTTCCGGAGAGAGCTTCTCCTGAAACCAGCCGCTTGCCATAACCTCTTCAATCGTCACCCCGTCTTTCAACATGGGACGGAGTTTCTCCGCCACTTTCGCATCCACGTGGTCAAGCACAAGTGCAGCCTCCATCCCCTCACCGTACGTTCCGTGCAAATCCAAAAGCGCATGACGGTGTGGATATTCCTTGCGCCCAAGTTCCGCGAGAGCCTCAAGAACGGTTTCCTCTGTGATAGATTCATCTGCACGAAACTTCGCAACCTGTGCCTTTGCCTGCTTGGCAAGATCCGGCAGAGTCGGGGGAAGTTTCTTGACGGCAAGGTCAAATTCGAGGAGAAGAGACTGATGAGGATGGGCCATAGGAGTAGGGAAAGAATGGGGCTATTGTAGCCCAAGCGGCGATGGTCGTCGAGGGAGTCCGCAAAAAGAGAAACCGACCTGTTGAGGTCGGGCGCGGAGGAAGGAACGAGGGGCGGAGGCTAGGCCACGGCGGCAGGCTTACCCGTGCTGAAGGCGGTAGCCGGAAGCGGAATGAGAGCGACGAGCGGCCGCTCGCGATCCTTCAGCTCCTCGACCGGCAACACCGTGTTCGCCAGGCACTCCGTGAGCGCCATGTGCACGCGGGTGTGCAAGTCGTTGCAGACGTCGGGCGTACGCGTCCCCTTCTCCTTGTAGACGATCTCGACGTAGATCGAACGACCTTCGGTCACGATCGGGATGGGACGGATGTTGTCCGCGTGCGCGCCAAAGTCGGGCGTGCCGATCATGGCCTTCACGATGGCCTCCATGAGCAGGCCGGGGGTGTAGAACAGCGGGCAGTAGAGCTTGACAGCGGGCATGGAGCCTCCAGGGTTGCGTTGGCAATGTAGCAGGATACCAAGAAAAATCAAGGTGGATTCTCTCTTAGTGATCTCTAAGAGAGAATCTTTGCTATGCGCCTATCCGCTCCTTGACACTCGGCCTGGCATCGCCTACACTCCCCCCATTCTTTATTCATAGCCCCGTCCGTCCCCGACTACCTAAAAGTCAGGCTACGGCCGGAAATATCGTATGACCGATCAAATCCCTCTCTCCCCTTTTGGCGCTCTTCTCGCCGAGAACGAGGCCTATTTGCTTTTCCCAAAGCTGGGTGACATCGTGAAAGGTAAGGTCGTCTCTGCCAACCGCCGCGAGGTGCGCCTCGACTTGAGTGGTGTCGCCGTGGGTGTCGTACGCGGCCGCGAACTTTTTGCCGAATCCGAAGAATACGCGTCGCTTGAGCCAGGCAACGAAATCGAAGCAACGGTAATTGGTCTTGAAAACGAAAACGGCGAGATCGAACTCTCCTTCCGATTCACGGGTGCCCAAAAGGCATGGGAAGGACTGCGTGATGGCCAGACCAAGAGCGAGATTGTGAAAGCGAAGATCCTCGACGCCAACAAAGGCGGCCTTATTGTGCAGGTGGGCCATGTCACAGGCTTCCTTCCCGTCTCGCAACTCTCCCCCGACCACTACCCACGCGTATCGGGCGGCGACAAGCAGAAAATCTTGGAGAAGTTGAAAACATACGTCGGGGAATCTTTCGACGTGCGCCTTCTGGATGTGAATGAACAAGATGAAAAACTCATCGTCTCGGAAAAGGCTGTGTGGGAAGAGAAGCGTAAAAGCGAAATCTCTCAGTATAAAGTTGGCAATACCGTGGACGGAGACGTTACCGCGCTTGCGGACTTCGGCGCGTTTGTAAAATTCGACGCGCTGGAAGGATTGGTGCACATCAGTGAAATCGCCTGGCAGCGCATTGACCACCCCAAAGATGTCCTCAAGGTCGGCGACCATGTACGCGCCGAGATCATCGGTATAGAGGGATCAAAGATCTTCCTCTCCATGAAGAAACTTATGGAAGATCCGTGGCGTAATGTGGAGAAGAGGTACAAAGTGGGCGACGTGGTAAAGGGCAAAGTGTTAAAAGTAAATCCCTTCGGCTTCTTTGTAGAACTGGACCAAGACATCCACGGCTTGGCGCACGTAAGTGAGCTTTCGGAAAAGCCCGTGGAAGATCTTCACACCATTGCCAATGAGGGCGACACGATTGATTTCAAAGTGGTGTCCATTGAACCAAAAGAGCACCGCCTGGGCTTGAGCCTCAAGGCAATGAAGGAACCCACGGCTCCTGTCAAAGAAGATGTGCCGCAAGCGGCATAAATAGATAATGAACGGGGCTTCGAGGCCCCGTTCCTTCGTGTTATACTGCCATCGCTTATGAAACCTCTCTCGAAAAATGTCATTGTCTTTCTCCTCGTGATCCTTGCGTTTGGCGCCATTCTTTCGACAACCAGAACAACGCAAGAAAAACCTGTCGAGGCTTCCGTGTCGGAAATTGTTGCAAGCATCCATGCCAGCACTATCACGAAAATTGAGGTGCGCGGCACAGAAATGATCGCGTTTGCGAGCGATGGCCGACAATTGAAGGCTACGAAAGAATCCCAGCCGTCCGTGCCCGAACTTTTGTCCACCTACGGCGTGAGCGGCGACGAATTGGCGCGCTTGCCCATTGAGATCAAACAAAACAGCGGCAAGCATTACCTCTTGAGTGTCCTCCTTCCCTCGCTCCTGCCGCTCTTCATCCTGCTCCTCGTGTTCTATCTCATGTTCCGGCAGTTCCAGGGAGCGAATGGCCGCGCGCTGCAGTTTGGCATGAGCGGTGCAAAGGAAGTAAGTGCGGAAGATCGTGCGCGCGTCACGTTTGCCGATGTTGCAGGCGCGAAGGAGGCAAAGGAAGAGCTTGAGGAAGTTGTAGATTTCTTGAAGCAACCAAAAAAGTTTACCGAGGTGGGCGCAAAGATTCCGAAGGGCGTGCTCCTCATGGGCGCACCCGGCACCGGAAAAACGCTCCTCGCTCGCGCGGTCGCGGGAGAGGCTGACGTGCCGTTCTTTCATATTTCCGGTTCTTCATTTGTAGAAATGTTCGTAGGGGTGGGCGCTGCACGCGTGCGCGACCTCTTCGCAAAGGCGAAAAAGAGCGCTCCCTGCATTGTCTTCATTGACGAGATCGATGCCGTAGGGCGCCATCGCGGGGCGGGACTTGGCGGCGGGCACGATGAGCGCGAGCAAACGCTCAACCAGATCTTGGTCGAGATGGATGGATTTGAAACAAACCTGGGCGTCATCGTGATGGCTGCCACCAATCGCCCCGACGTTCTCGACCCGGCTTTGCTGCGTCCGGGCCGTTTTGACCGGCGCGTCGTCATTGACTTGCCTGACATTAACGACCGTGAGGCCATTTTGAAGATCCACGCAAAGAACAAACCGCTGGCGGAGGGAGCAAATCTTCGCCGTCTCGCCGAGCGCACCGTAGGATTTTCCGGCGCCGATTTGGAGAGTGTTCTGAACGAAGCGGCGATTGCAACCGCGCGCCACGACGAAACGACCATCTCCATGCAGAGACTCACCGATGCCATTGAAAAAGTCCTCCTGGGCCCCGAACGCAAGAGCCATGTACTCACAGAGCGCGAGCGTACCGTCACGGCTTATCACGAGGCAGGCCATGCCTTTGTCGCGCACACGCTTCCCCATGCCGACCCCGTGCACAAAATTTCCATCATTAGCCGCGGACGTGCTGCTGGCTACACCATGAATCTCCCCTCCGAAGATCGCAAAATGCACACGCGCGCTTCATTCCTCGATGACATGGCAGTGTTTCTGGGCGGTTATGTTTCCGAGAGCCTCCATTTTGGCGACGTGACGACGGGTGCGTCCGATGATCTCAAACGCGCCACCGCACTGGCACGCGACCTTGTTACACGCTACGGTATGAGCGAGGCGCTCGGCGCCCGCACCTATGGGAGTGCTTCGCAGGAGATTTTCCTCGGCCGCGACTACCACGAGATGCGTGACTATTCTGACGCCACTGCGGAGGCCATCGATCAAGAGATCTTGCGGCTTGTGGAGGAAGCAAAAGGACGCGCCAGGAAGATCATTGAGGAAAATCGTGATAAGATGAAGATAATCGCCGACGAACTCTTGGTGAAAGAAACCATCGAGAAAGAACGTTTTGAAGAATTGGTCGGCGCTAAAACGTCCATGAAGGAGGAGTATGGCGCACGCGTCCAAACGTAACCCTGCCCGTTACCGAACTCTGCTCCGAGAAGCAGCGCAAGAATCCATTGCCGTGCGTGACGGATGGTTTTTTGGTATACCGGCCGCCCTCATTCTCTCCGGGAGTGCCGTGGGGCCCCTTATGCGCGCATGGCGTGGCATTTCCCTCCCCGAAAACACGTTTTTGGAGCGCCTGTTTCCGTGGAGCGAACCGCTTGGGCAATGGGTCGCACAACTCCCCCTCCTCTCCTCCACACGCGCGACCCTTACGTTGAGTTTTGTTATTACCCTGGGATTTTTCCTGGCTATTCTTGCCGTCTTGTGCCAGGGTGCCCTGGTAGAGATGGCCCGCAACAGGCACAAAAAGTCCCCCCGTTCCCTCCTTCAAAATTCAAAGAAAATATTCTGGCGCGTGCTCGGCATTGATGCTCTTGCCTTCGCGACGACGGCCGCTCTCCTCGCTCTCCTTTTCGCCCCGCTCCCTGCCCCTCTTTCGTGGTTTGATGACATAACGCAGATGCTATTCCTTCTTGTGGGCTTTGCCCTCCTTCTTGTCTCTTCGGCCGTAGCAATTTTTGCTTTGGCTGACACGGCATCGGGGACGGGAGTGTGGCAAAGCTGGCGCACAGCTTGGCGCACTGCACTTGCCCACGGTCTCGCAACAGTGGAACTTATTCTTCTGCTGCTTGCCGCAAGCTTCGTCATTGGTGCTATTGGAGCAGTCGCCCTATCCTTCATCACCGTGCTCTACAGCACCCTCTACCTTGTCTTTGCGTGGGCGGGCTCCCTGGTCCTCACATCGTTTGCCACCACGGTGGCTACGCTCCTGTTCGTGGCCACACTCCTTCTTGGGGCTGGGGTGTTCACGGCCTTTGCCTACCACACATTGACACGGGCCTACACGCACATAAAAAAGCGGCAGTTTGAGAGCCGGACGCGCCGCATGGTACAACAGATGTGGCTATGAGCACGCACATGCCCTCTATTGAAGACCTCTTGAAGAAGCCCGCGCCAGGGGCCGGAGTTCGCGCAAAACTAGAATCCGAAAAAACGGCGCCAGAAAAATTTGAAGAGCGGATGACGTCCATTCAGTTGAAGGAGAAGGAGACGGCAATCGCAGAAGCCGCCGCAGGTTCCGGGGTTCCCTACGTCGCGCTACGCGGCCTCGCCATTTCTCCAGAAGCCCTCTCTCTTTTGCCCGAAACGGATGCGCAACACCTGCGGATGGTTCCCTTTTTTTGGGTGGGTTCGGAAGTGCGCCTTGCCGCAATACACCCAGAGGAGACCGCCGTCCAAGATGCGGCGTTTAGTTTGGGAGAACGCAACAAGGCACATATCGTGGTGTATCAAGTTTCCGAAGACTCTCTCGCCTATGGCCTCGGTCTATACGCGGCGCTTCCCAAAATCACCGCAATCATCAAAGGCGTGCGTCTTACGCAAGAAGAGATCGAGCGCTACCAGCAGGCCATGCAGGCGCTTTCTGATGTCGCCAAGCTCCTTACAAGCAATCGTGTTTCAGACACGGTCTCTATTCTCGTTGCTGCTGCTTTGCAATTCGACTCTTCCGACATCCACATCGAAGCTGAAGAGAACAGCATCGCCGTCCGATTCCGCATTGATGGTGTGCTTACCGACATCATGACCCTACCTAAAGACACATGGAAAAAAATGGTCGCTCGGCTCAAGCTGATCTCGGGTCTCAAGATCAACATCACCGACCGGCCACAAGACGGCCGCTACACGATTTTCTTAAATGAGGGGGATACGGACGTGCGTGTTTCCACACTCCCCACGAATTGGGGCGAGTCGGTCGTCATGCGTATTCTGCGCCCCTCCTCCATTCGCGTAGAGTTTCACGACTTGGGGTTCCGTTCGAAGGCGTTTGCAAAACTGCAAGCGGAAATGCAGAAACCGCACGGGATGATCCTTACGACGGGACCCACCGGTTCGGGAAAAACCACGACACTCTATGCCATGCTGCAAAAACTGAACACGAAAGATGTAAAGATTATCACGCTCGAAGATCCTATTGAGTATCACCTGGCGGGCATCAACCAGTCGCAAGTGGACGCGGCCAGAACCTACACGTTCGCGGCAGGACTCCGCTCCATCTTGCGCCAGGATCCGGACATCATCATGGTGGGGGAAATCCGCGATCTGGAAACCGCTGAGACAGCCGTGAATGCGGCACTCACGGGTCACCTCCTCCTTTCCACCGTCCACACAAACGACGCGGCTGGCGCTATTCCACGCCTCCTCAACATGGGCGTAAAAGGGTTCCTCCTCTCGCAAGCAGTCAATGTGGTTTTGGGACAGCGCTTGGTACGTCGCCTATGCGCCTCGTGCAAACAGCCAGCGGCTCTTTCGCCCGAAGACCTCACCCGCGCGCGCGAACAACTGGAATCTATCCCTGAAGCATCCGGCGAGCGTCTTGCATCGCTCGAGGGGCTTACGTTCTTTACGGCAAAAGGGTGCGATAAGTGTCACGGCGGATACAAAGGCCGGCTTGGTATCTACGAGGTCTTGCTTATGGATGCGCTTGTCGCAGAAAAGATGAAAGAAGGATCGATCTCCACCGAAGATATGCGCACAATCGCCGTCGCGCAGGGCATGGTCACGATGTTCCAAGACGGATTACTGAAAGCACTTGAAGGACTTACAAGTCTTGAGGAATTAACGCGCGTCGCCTCCACATAAAGGAGTCACGTCGATCGTGCGGGCAGTTTCTGTCGCTCCAAACTGAAACAGGATGTCCCACCCGGCGTCATGCCGGTTTTTTGTCTCCTCATCGGGCCACTCCACAACGATAATCGCGTCCTTCCTCTCCGCCCATTCGTCCAGTCCGAGATGTTTCCATGCACCCTCTGCAGAGGAGAGGCGATAAAAATCCGCATGGACAAGATACCGGATGATTGGATGCGTTGTTTTATACACATGCACGAGCGTGAACGTGGGACTCCGCACAGGTGTCGTCGACCCAAGCGATTTGGCAAGCGCGCGGACAAACGCCGTCTTCCCCACGCCAAGCTCCCCGCGAAGCAGGGTCACCTCCCCGCCGCGCATAGACGCAATCAAATCCTTCGCAACAGGAGAAAGTTCCTCTTCTCTTTCTGTGTGCCACGTTTTTGTCATACAAGCGAAAGATGCGGATCAGACTCAAGCGTCAGCGGGTCAACAAATAGTCCTTCCCGTGCTTTCAAAAGCCCCGCCACGCCGATCATCGCCGCGTTATCTGTGCAAAATTTCAACTCCGGAATAAGAAGGGGAAGACGGTGAGACGCGGCAAGCACATTCAGCCGCTCGCGCAGAGGCCGGTTCGCCGATACGCCACCCACCACCGTAAGCGACGCGGGAGCATACGCACGGATCGCCTGCGCGGTTTTTCGCGCTAGTGTATCCACGACCGCTTCTTCAAAACTTGCAGCGATGTCGGCAAGAGAGTGAGGCGCGGCGGCTCCATCATGCACCACCCGGCGAACGGCGGTTTTGAGTCCACTGAAACTTACTTCAAGTGTGTCAGCATCCATCATCGGGCGCGGAAACGCAATCGCCGAGGACGAACCCCCCTCTGCCAGTTGCGAGAGGGCCGGGCCGCCCGGGTATCCGAGCCCAAGCAACTTTGCCACTTTGTCGAACGCCTCCCCCGCGGCATCATCGCGCGTACCGCCAAGATAGGTGCGATGAATAAAACTTTTAAACAAAACCCACTCCGTGTGACCGCCAGATACGATCAGTGCAAGAAGAGGAAACAATGGAGTTTCCTGTCCCAGCCAGGCGCTCGCCACATGCCCTTCCAGATGATTAACCGCGACGAGCGGCTTTTGCCAAAGGTGCGCAAGCGTCTTGGCACACTCCACGCCTACGCGAAGTGCCACGACAAGTCCGGGTCCTTGCGTGACAGCAATGGCATCTATATCTTCTCCCCTTCGCGACACCCCGGCTTCTTTAAGGACAGGAAAAAGGCTTTCCATATGCATGCGCGCCGCCACCTCCGGCACGACACCACCATATTTGGCATGGGTCTGCATTTGAGAAGAGACAAGATTTTTCTCAACAATAAACTTTCCCTCTTGTTCAGAAACAATGGCCACCGCCGTTTCATCGCAGCTTGTTTCAATCGCCAACACGCGCATAAGTGTCCGTAGAGTACCTGACAATACTTGGTAACGAAAGACCGGCGAAGCCGGTCGTAAGAAGAGAAAACGAGCTACTCCTTCCAGTGAGCCTTGCGGAGCACGAGCCCGATGGATGCACCCACCGAAGGGACAGGCGGTTCCCCGACGGCAAGAAGGGCGCCGCCGCCAATCTCGATACGCAGTCCCGCCGCTTTCGACGGCCAGAGCGGGATTTCCACTCCGCCCATCGCGATGGGTCCCACCCTGGCGGGCGAAGTACCGGGAAGATTCGAGAACGTGAAACGCGCCTGCATGCCGACCCACGGCTTCACCTGCCGTTCGGGGCGCAACGAGAGTCGGAGGCCCGCACGAAGAGCGGGAAGAAGAAGCGGCACCGAACCGTAGCCCGAGAACGCTGCCTCGCCGCCAAGTTCGAGTTCGACAGGCCCCTTGAGCCGGAAATCGCCGAGCACCGCGATGTCCACCCAGCTCGTGCCATAGAAGAGGTACCCCGCTGAAATGGCGAGACCGACCGGTCCACTCGTCACGTCGTGACGAGAGGTGTAGCGCTCGACCGGAGCTCCCGCAAGATAGGTAAGCGGGCGCTTGGCGTTGCGGTCGTATGTGTAAATGAACGGGGGTGACTCTTCTCCCTCCGGCCACACCGCAACCGTCACGTTTCCCTTTTCGCGGCCGAAGAGTGTCTCCTGCACCAGACGCGCGTCCACATCATCCGGTCGGCGTCGCAGCAGATGCCGAATCCCCTCCATCGAGACGATGTGCGCACCGTTCTGCACATTCCACAGTCGCGTTTGCCAGGGACCATCTTCAATGCGCCACTGCATCACATGCTCCCCCGGCAGAACCGAGAGACCGCCGACTTCCTCGCCTACATGCACCAGATGATCACGACCGTCCACGAGGAACGCCGTAAGCGTCAGGCCCGCCAGCGAGTAGCGGATCGCCACGCGTGACTCCGATTCGGCCTCGGCAACAGCCGTGTTATACACGGCTTCGAGTTCCGCACCGAAATCGCTGTCCCACTCGGGGTGTCCCCGCAAGACGATGGATTGACGGAAGAGCGTTCGGGCCACAGCGGCGCCGGCGGTCCAGTGCGCATGGATGCCCCGCAGAGTAAGCACGCGAGCCAGTTCTTCGGGCTTGAGACCCTCTGTGGCACAGGGCAAAGCCGCCACCAAGTCGTCGAGATAGATGTCCGCCTCCTCAAGATCGAGCGCAACCAGCGCCTCCTTCGCCTTGGTCGTGTACTCCACGAAATTCTGGTGGAACGGGACACGGCCGGTCTGGCATCCACGGCCAGGAAATCCACCCACAACCCAGAACGGATCGCCGGATTCCTGTACCGATGCCGGCAGGGTGACGTCCGAGATCCACACGGGCGCGATGCTGGACGTGTCCACGCCCTCACTCACGAGTGCCGCAAGTGCCCTCTCAAGCGACACGCCGTCGTAGTAGAGGGTGGTCTGTGCCTCTGCCGCCGTCGGCAGAGCCAGAAGGACAAGCAGAGTTGTAAAGATACGCATGACTTCCTCCGTCGGTCCCTTCAAAGAAGAGCCGAGAGAAGAGCTTGCCTAAATTTTCCCATCTCGTCAACCGTCCTCATTTCTGTTAGTCTACGGACATCTATGCTGCAGCGCGAGAGAGCACAATGGGACGATTATGAGCTGTTGGACTCCGGAGGATTAGAAAAATGCGAA
Source organism: Candidatus Uhrbacteria bacterium (assembly GCA_016187485.1). Lineage (NCBI taxonomy): Bacteria > Candidatus Uhriibacteriota > Candidatus Uhrbacteria bacterium. The sequence continues at coordinate 163,619 of JACPJO010000004.1, forward strand.
CGGTTCGGTTCGGTTGTGTTGGTGCGCCCTGAACCACAGGCCCTTTGGGAAAAGGCTAACGCCGGAAGTCTGTGGAAAAAGGCTCACGCGCGCTTTGTGCAAGAAGGAGCAGAGGGCCGGTGGATCACCGCGCGTCCCTTGCCGGAGCCCTGGGAACTTCGCTGGAACAACTTGGTCTTCGGACTTGAGCTTACCTCTTTTAAACACACGGGCATTTTTCCCGAACAGGCAGCAAACTGGAAATATCTGGAGAGTGTTCTGCACCCGGGTTCTTCCGTTTTAAATCTTTTCGGATACACGGGTGCCGCGAGCCTTGTCGCCGCAGGATGCGGAGCCCACGTGGTGCATGTGGATGCCAGCAAACCCTCTGTGACGTGGGGAAAAGAAAATGTGAAACGGTCAGGGTTGGAGGGCCGGCAGATACGCTGGATTGTGGATGACGCCAAAAAATTTGTCGCGCGCGAAGGTCGGCGCGGCCACCGTTACCATGCCATCCTCCTTGACCCGCCGGCATTTGGTCGCGGTCCGAGCGGCGAAGTGTGGAAGTTTGAACGTGACCTTTTCCTTACCCTGAAAGAATGCGGGAAGATCACTGCAGAACATGGACATGTACTTGTGAACGCTTACTCGCTCGGTTTCTCTGCCGTCATTATCGAACAAGTTGTGAAAAGCGCCCTTCCTTTCGTGCGCGAAACGGAGACGATCGAACTTACGCTCCAAGAATCCACCCCGCGCGCCTTTGTCTTGCCCGGCGGCGTCACGGTGCGCGCCGTATGGTGAAGTTCCCCGTTATCCTCTACGAAGACAACCACCTCATTGCGGTAGAGAAGCCGGCGGGCCTTCCTATGGAGCCCGGCGGAAAGAGTCCCAAAAACCTTCTCGACGAAGTGAAGTCTTTCATCAAAACACGTGACCATAAACCCGGACGCGTTTTTTTGGGACTGGTACACCGGCTCGACCGGCCCGTGAGCGGCGTCGTGTTGTTCGCAAAGACAAGTAAAGCCGCCGCGCGGCTTTCCGCGCAGTTTCGTTTACACACCGTCGAGAAAATCTATCATGCCCTAGTGGAGACAGGAGGGTCGGTGCCGCCGAAGGGTTGGCAAACTCTCGAGCAATTTATTACAAAGGAGGAACCGGGAAAATGTGTGCGTGTGTCAGAGAATGGGGAAAGCAAGGGGCAGAAAGCCGTCATGAAGTTTTGCTTTCTTAAAGAGCGGCACGGAAAAGCCCTCGTGGAAATTAAGCCGCTTACGGGCCGACCGCATCAAATTCGAGCCGGCCTTTCTTCCCGCGGATTTCCCATATTGGGTGATGGTCTTTACGGGTCTACGGAAGCCTATAACAAGGGAATCGCCCTTCATGCAATGTCCCTTTCTTTTGAACATCCCACAACAAAAGAGCGTGTCTATATCGAAAGTGTCGGAGATTTGTCGGAACAAATCTGACAAGTCTCACAGAATTTCTAGGGCCATTTTCTGGCCTTTTTTGTTTGTTACCAGATTTCGCACACCTTTTCTCGGCAGGGATGGAGAAGTCCGGCATACTGGGCAAACGAGGTGGCCCATGCAATTCCGATTCCTTCAGTTCTTTTTCTTCCGCGACAACACGCCCATCGATCGTACCGAAGAAACCCCCTACGTTCTCGGGACGACGTTCTTCTTCCGGCGCGACGGCAATTTCTGCTTCATGGACACGCGGAAGCTCGATGGTGCACGCAGCACGCTTCATCTGTCGGAGGACGGGCGACGCCTGTGCCTCACCGACGAAGAGCTCACCTTCGTGCGTGTAGAGACGGACGAGGGCGATGCCCTGTATCGAGGACAGCGCGAGATCGTCTGCGATAATGTGGTCGCTGCGCATTTCAAGGTAGACAGCATCACCGTGGTGGTCGTAACAAACCCTGACGTGTTCCAGCTCGATCCCATCGAGCGCACGGCCTTCGTGAACCCCCGTGGTCTGCACTTCAATAAGACCTCTAGGCAGTTGTCCCCCGCTCGTTCTTTCGGCGACGACTCCTAGTCGCTCGTTCCCTCCCTCGCCCTGCCTTCGGCAGGGTTTCGACTATCGGCTCCGCCCTCTTTTGCTATTGACAACTTCCCCAAAACTTTCTACGTTTAAATCATGGACGCTATGAAGAAGCCTCTTTACTCGCCGGAACTGTTGGAGACTCTGGGTATCGGCACAAAAGAGATGGATATTTACATGGCGCTCCTGCGGCTTGGCACAGCTCCTCTCCGCCTTGTGGCGGAAGAAGCCCATGTCAACCGCGGTCTGTGTTACGACGCTCTCAAGCGACTGGTCTCGCGAGGACTCGCGGGATACGTAGACGCCAAGCGTCATAGATATTTCCGTGCCGAGGACCCCGGGAGATTGCGCGCGCTTGCCACCAAAAAAGAAGTGGCGATCGAGGAAGCGCGCGAAGAGCTCGGTCGTCTCATCCCCCTCTTACAAGCCACCACGGGCGTGAGTGAATACCGCCCGGCAGTGCGCTATCTGGAAGGGACTGCAGGAGTGCATGATCTTTTAGAAGATGTCTTGCGTGTAAGCGAGGAGACGCGAGACAGACTGTATCGCGTGTATTCCTCCGCGGGATTGCGCGACCTCATCTCTGCCGCATGGCCGAGATTCAAGGAGGAACGCGTCCGTCGAGGTGTGCGTGTACGCGCTATCTCGATCGGTGAAGGAGGGACGACGGTTGGCCTTGATGAGCGGCGATGGCTTTCCAAAAGTGCTGAAGCGCCATCTTACATCTTCATATACGCGGGCAAGACCGCCTGCGTAGCCCAAGACCGTCACCGCCAGCTATTTGGGGTGATTACCGAAGACGCTGCCATCGCCAAGACCCAGCAACTCATTTTTGATGCCCTATGGAAGCAACTGCCCTCGTAACGCCGCCCTTTTACCCCAAGCACATTTCCGCCGGCACGGTCTTGTACCGTGTGAGTCCTGTAGGGGATTACCGATTCCTTATTATGTATCGCCGGAAATCGGGCACATGGCACCTGCCTAAGGGTACGCAACGTCCAGAAGAAACACTTGAAGAGACCGCCATGCGCGAGACGCAAGACGAAACTGGCATGACTCCCAAACTGGAGGAGTTCCTCGGCACTGTCGAGTCCACGTTCGAACGGAGTGGCGAACCCATCCAAAAAGAAACACACTACTACTTGGCGCGGTTGGCAGATGAGTTTTCCCGAATTCCAGACAATGAGCATGACATTCGTGTATTCGTTCATTTTCACGAGGCGGATCGGTTTCTGCGCGAAGGAACGATCTACGAAGAGGAGTGGGGGGTTCTTGAGGAGGCCTACGCACGGCTTCTCGAGCGCGAAGAGAAGTGATGGCTTGCCAGAACTGGCAGGCCGCCACGTCCTTTCGATGGGCTCCAGTGTGCGTGCGCGCGGAAGCGGGAGAAGGGTTTCATGGAAGTAGATGCAACGGTGTTGATCGTGATCGCTGCCCTCAATGAGGCCAGCGGTCTTCCCCAAACCCTGGAAGCACTCAGGAATGAGTGCGGAGAGGAGGCAGAAGTCGTCGTTGTAGACGACGGCTCAACAGACGAGACGGCACTCTTCGCCGAGCTGGGTGGGGCAAGCCTCATCCGGCAGGAGCAATGCACGGGCAAGTGCGCCGCTGTGATGCGGGGCATTCGCGAGCGGATCCAGCCGCATCACCGCGCCGTCGTTACCTGCGACGCGGACGGACAGCACCAGGCGGAAGACGTCCGCCGGGTTCTCGAAGCCCTCCGGAAGTACGACGTGGTCTTCACGTCGCGCTACCGGGGTGACTGCCCCATCGCCATCGGCGAGCCGCCGGTGGATCGGCAATTCCTGAACGCGATGGTCACGGCCGCGGTAGAACGCATCGTCCCGTGGGGTCTCACGGACCCGGTCTGCGGACTGCGCGGATTCCGGGTCCACATCGCGCGCTGGCTCCTCACGCAGGAGTTCGTGACGCAAGGCTACGGTCTCGAGCTTGAGACGGTCTTCCGTCTCTGCTTCCTGCAGGGAGCACGCACGGGCACAGCACCCTTCAGCATGACCGAGATTCCCATCCGGCCGGTCTATGCGGGGACGCCCAAGATGAGTGCCTACTACGCCGAGGGATCTCTACGTGTGGCCGAACGCTCCACGCGAGCCGCCGACCACCTCGAGACGCTCACGAGTCTCATGCGCGCCTTCGGGTTCCATACCATTCCGCGGGATCAAGGTCTCGTGGAGCTGGTGCGGGCCAGCGGGGCCCACCTGCGCGCCGTGGGAGGCCCATCGGGTCCCACCGCCGCATAGCCAGCAAGCCCTTTCTTCTTCCAGAGCACGCATGTGCTCTGTTTCATTTTATGAGGCCCTTATTGCGCATCGGAGAATATCTGTGTGAAGTAGTATATGCCGTTTGACCCAATGGCAATGCCGATGCCTGTCGTGTCAAATACTCTCCGTTCAATGTTTTCTTTGTGATCTGTGCTCTCCATCCATCCGTTCACCGCAACGTGCACTGGATCGCGCGCGTTGTTCGCCGCAACATTTTCCGCAATCATTCCCGCATCCAGGAACGTACGAATGTCTGCCACCCGCTCATTGAACCCATCATGCCCTACGCTGGCAGTTCCGTTGGCCATGTTTTGACTGTGAATTTTTGCGCTTGCGGCAAGTTGGTCGTTCCACACCAGCCGGCCGAGACCCGCGTTGGCACGAACATCGTTGATTTTCTGAAACACAGACTGCTCAAGCTCGCCAGAGGCATTTACCGATAACGTCGCCGCAGGAATTTTCTCCAAGTCCGCAGTGGAAATACCAAGCCCCTTCTCACTCATGAGGAGAAAAGCGCGTGTGGGGTTCCCAAGAAAAGATCCGCGGCGAGTAACAGGATCTACGTAGTACGCTTCCCCCCGTGATTCCACGTCAAGAAGAATACGACCAGAGAGACGCCCGGGAAATTGCGCAGAGAGATATGTGCTAAGTTCATCATGTTTGATGCCGAGACCTTTGTTCCGCATGATCCAAAAGGCGTCCGCTGGCCGACCAAGGTAATAACGTTTGTTATCGAGCGGATCTACATAATATGCTTCGCCCCGCGATTCCACCTGCAGAAGAATTCTTCCGGCAAGCCTTTGCGTGAGCGAAGGAGATTCCGCGGTATACGTGATTTGTACAGGCGGCGAGAGAAGCCCAAGCGAGAGCAGGCCACCGAGGGTTGTAGAAAGATATGGCATACATCATAAGATTAGATGGCATGCCATAGATGACGGACGGCGGGAAAAAGTCTGTCATGTCTGTGATATACTGGAAAAAATCACATCTTTATGACTATTCAAGAAATTCTCTCTCTAGAAAAAGAGATTTGGAAGGAGCAGAATCTCACGCTGCCAGAAATGATTATTCGTCACGGCGTCACCATGGGAGATCTGTGCCGCATCGCGCGCAGAGCTAATAAGGATAGCGCCTTACAGACGCCAGAGGAGTTACAAAAAGAGTTGGGAAATCTCATCACATCGAGCGTACGCTTCTGTGCCGATTTGGGTTTTGATCCAGACGTGTGCGTCGAGAGATCCCTCGAGTGCCAGAGAAAATTCGTCCGCGAAAATCCACAAACATAGGCCATAAAAGCAAGAACGCACCCGGCGGGCGTAGACCGAGTGGTCTTGCACCGCGCGAGCGCGCAGATTTAGGTTGGGGGAACCCAGATGCCGGTACGGAGGTACTGGTAGCCCTTGACGTAGGCATGAGCCCGCATCATCCACAGGTGGGCATACTTGAAGAGGGCACTCGAGAAAAAAACGGTGGCCCAGTAGTACGTGAACGGCTCGTCGGTAAGCTCCACGCCGTAGAAGATGGCCGTCGTCCCGTAGTAGGAGTCGTGCCCGAATTGTCCGATCCCGATGTGGCTTCCCGTGAAGAGGTCCACGAGCGGGAGAGCGAAGGCGAACCACGCCAACATGACGAAGATGCTCGCGCCGAAGACGAGCCACCACCAGCGTGATCCGCTGGTACGGTTCACGGCCTTTTGAAGAACGTCCAAGCTTCCTCCTCGCGGTTTTACCGCTGTGTGAGTTTCTCGCCGAAGTGGCGAGAAGTACTCCTAAAATAACAAAAAGTGAGCATTTTGTCAATGCTTCGCGTGCTTTTGTGGGCATTTCAACTAACGAGAACTCATATCAAAAACACTCTTTGGTCGTTTCGGATCAAACGACATCTGAAACGCCTTCAAAGCTATTTTTGATATGAGCTCTAACTAGCTCTTGCGTCTACGCTCAATTGCTTCCCTGCTCCGAAATCCGTTCATGACCCGACTAGTGATCCGGCCGGATCACTAGTCGGATTGCTTAGCAATGTAAACCCGGATCCAATCTCCCGCTCCTGCCATCTTAATGAGCTGTGAAAGTGGTTTGGCAATATCAAAATTCGACGCCCAAACACTCTGTTGTATAGGAATAAAACCTATGGAGGACAAAAATCTTCGCCATTGAAGTCGCAAAGGCCGTAAACTTTCTGGAATATCAAACACGACGAGGCAATCGGTATCCTCGGGTAAAGTGGCTGCGAAATGCAGCTGGAGGCGGACGTACTCAAAAAGGCCTTTCTGTGTCAGTGCTGCCTCAAAAATTCCAGCTTTTTCTCGCAGCTTCAAAAGCTTTTGCTTTTTCAGTTGGTGCAACGCGTTGATTTTTTGTCTTTTTGCCAGATCGAGACGCATTCTCTCAAGATCAAACTGATAATACCAAAGAGCTTTTCTCCCTCGATACGTCTGTATATGCTCAAGTGTCATATACAAATTTCCAAACGCTTCAAGAAGTTTTGAAACGCTTGAATTTTGACGGAGAGGTCTTTCAAAACTTTTCATAGCGGTTTGATTAGTGATCCGGCTGGATCACTAGAGATCCAAAAATTTTCGAGCGCCGCCAGATCTCTGACATCTTTATCGTAATGGTGGGTGGGGACACCAACAGAGCGGGCGCTTTTGACAGCCTCTTCAGATTCCTGCACTTTCGAGAGACTTTTTTATTTCCTCAAATATCAACAAGTGGCCTTTAGCATTGGGATGCAGGCCATCATCCGTTAGATCGCGCAGATCGCTCCGCGCTTCTAGCACAGAAAATATTTCGATAAACGGCACGTGCTCCGCCTGACAAACCTCTTTGGCAATACGTTCGTACATTTTTATGCGCTCATTGAGAAAGAAGATATAACCCTTCCACGGATTACAAACATCCTCCACAACAGGGCTATCGCCAACCCATAAAACATGCCCCGTAAGTTCTTTCGCTAGGGTAAGGATTCTCAAGACATTCTCACGGTACTCATCCTCTGGAACCTTTGAGACATCGTCCTCTACCCGTGCGTCATTTCCCCCAAGACTAATGAACATCGTCCACTCTTTCTTTGGTTTTCCGCGGAGACGCACACGTGTTTCTGACTCCATCCGTCCGAGAACATCACGCGTTGTATCTCCCGAAATAGCAAGGTTGTGAAAATGGCAACGCTTCTCTTTTGTATCGAGCCACTGGCGCAAACGTCCAGCCCAGCCGCCGTGCTCATAATCAGTCTGCCCAAAAGCCGTGCTCATGCCAAATAAAAGATAGCGCATACCGTCACCCAAGAATCAATTTCTTCAATTCGGCCATTTTGTTCGCATCCAATTTGGCCTCCAAGAGTTTTACTCGTAACTCCTTCTCTTCAAAGTTTGGGTCCACAGCTCTCTGTACAAACTCATCGAAGGTCACAAAATCGAGATCGATCTTTTCTCCACCGTCGAGATCTTGTTCTGTAACCTTGCGACACCCCCGAGCAATGAAAATATAAACCGCCCACTCGATTTTGCTTACAGGTTGGTGTGCATCAAGCAGAATCCAATCGGCTGCTTCATATCCAGATTCTTCAAGCAGCTCACGCTTGGCGGCTTCTATCGGACTTTCCCCTTCATCAACTCTTCCGCCAAAAGTGCCGACAAACACATCTTGACCAGGCTGCTGTTGCCGGCAGAGGATAATCTTGCCATCTTCCGTCACAGGGACGACAAGCACGGTATCTGGTCTACGAAGCTTTTCAAACATCGTCCGAGAGCCATCAAACAACTCCTGTTCCCATTGATAAACATCAAAAATGACGCCCTTGAAAACCCTGGTGGCATTTTCAGGAATCGGTTGCTTCGATTGCGGTTTTGCGATATGCATAGGTACCCAACGTCATTCCCGCGTAGAGTATCACACTCCCAGTAAACGCCTAAAACACAAAAAGGGGTCAGGTCTTGAATTTTGAATTTTAAAAAGTCGACGTTATCTGGATATACAAAAAGCCACCAGCAATGCTGGCGGCCTTTTTGGTGACCCCACCGGGAATCGAACCCGGATTACAGGCTTGAAAAGCCCGTGTCCTAACCATTAGACGATGGGGCCGTTAATATGGCGCGAAGAATCTATCATATTAGTATGGGCAAATCAAGACAAAATCAGCAAATTCAAAATTCAAGACCTGACCCCAATTCGATTCCATTTAAATAAGTACTCATCGGGTGTATATACATCATGGGTAAATTAAGCCCTCCAGCAACGGTATGCAAACAACTCCGTTTCCTCCTCCCCTTATCATGGCACACCGTGGCGGACGATTTTGGACCGCCAGTAACTTTTCTTATATCGACGAGGCGCGTGAGAGCGGCGCCGATATTGTGGAACTCGATGTTCGCGCGCGCGGCACGGAGCTCATTGTGCAGCATGACATGCGTTCGTCCTATCAAGGCGTCCTTCGTGATGCGCTTGCGCGATGCGAGGGAGCAGATGTCTTTCTCGATGTAAAGGATCGCGGAGTCGATATCTGGAGGCTACTCGACCTCGTGAAGTTATCGAATGTACATTCTTTTATCGTCGGTTCTTTTTATGCGTCGGTACTCCGCCCACTCGTCGGAGGAGGCACAACGCTCGCGTTCTCTCATATCGGAATCCCCGCGCCCATCCCCCCCGCAGTAGCTTCAGGCGCCACATGGCTATCTGTCCCGTGCTGGCGATTCACTCCTGGGTTAGTGCAAAAGTGTCGGGAACAAAACATCAAACTGTCTCCCTGGGGAAATTTTCAAAAAAATGCCTCTGAGAGAAGCCAACTTCGATGTGCCATGCTCGGCGCACACTCTATCGCCACATACGACGTCAGGCACCTGCGCGAAATAATGAAACAACAAGGGATTCTCTCGTAGGCGCTCCTTAGGGCGCTTTCCGTTTTGTGTTATGCTGTGGCCAACCATTTATGAAATCCAAAAAACGCACACCCGTCATCCTCCCCGCCCTCTCTTTTCTTTTCGCTCTCGCGGCCCTCGCCATCGCCCTTTACGGTCTGTGGCGCCCCACAACGCAGGAACCAGTGGCTCAAGTTATCCAAACAGAAACACCGGAGCCGACCGCCAAGCCCGCGAACATATCCCGCAAGCCGGAAGACCTTCCGGAGGGAATCTATTACGAAGGTGCATATGAGGAATGGGGACGCGCCACCGATGTCACATCGCGTTTTGCCACAATGGAAGAACTCGGATTTACGTTCACCGCGCCGGCATCGTGGGGCGAGGCCGTTTTCACTTTTCAGCCGGGACGCATCTTTGCTGGCGGTGGCACCTACAGCGGGAACTTTCTCAGTACCAGCGTGCAATTCTCCGCGCTCGTTCCACGCTATGTGGAAGGTCGGGAAGGGTATATAGGAGATGCTCTCGGATACGAAAAGCGAGAAGACGGGTACGTCCTCAAATGGATTCCAAGCGCAGACAAACTATTCCCGGTGATCCCCGTTCCCGCCGATCAGGTCGTGGATGAAATCAAAACGAAAAATGGGTCCGCCCTCGTCATTCGTGGAAAAGCCACCGAGGATATGTCCTTCTTTCCCACCGACCCACGCGAGCGCGTCGCAATCTTCAATATTTCAAATGGGGCAACACCGGCGGGAGTCTTTTTCGCAGCCCCTGATGTTCCGGCCATCGAATTTCGCGCGTTCCTCGAGAGCCTTGAAACAAAATAACTGCTATACTAGGTGGGTATGCCGCGAGCAAAATCTCTCTCCCCTCTTTCCCTGGTCGCCGAAGACGTGCCCTATTTTGACGTGAAGGCTGCAACGGACCAGCCGGCGTGGAGCGTAGACGAAGAAGGAGAGCTGGCCCTCGATGTCATGGAAACACCAAACGACGTAGTCGTGCGCTCTGCCATTGCCGGCGTGCATCCCAAAGACCTCGCCATCCACGTCACCGAGGACACCCTCACAATCCGTGGCACGCGCGAATATCACGAGGAACACCACATCATCACCACTCACGTACAGGAATGCCACTGGGGGGCTTTCTCTCGCACCGTCGTCTTGCCGCACACCGTACGCGCCGACGATGCCATTGCCACCATTAAAGGCGGTGTGCTTACCATCATTCTGCCAAAAAGCCGTCACGACGGCCGGGTTCCTATTCACCCTCTTGAGCCATGATCCCCCCTCTCCCCCTACCACAGGAACCATCCAAACATCTGCGCGCACTTTTCCTTGCGGCGCTTTTTGTATTGATTTTCTTGGGAGTCTCTTCCGCCCTCGCCTCCACCTACCGCGGTCGCGTGTACCCTGGCGTACGCATAGGATCGCTTGCCGTCGGAGGAATGACCCCTGCGGAAGTTCGCTCTGCCCTCACGGAACGCGTTGAGCGTATCGTTGCTCAGGGTATTGAGGTGCAGGTCAAAGAAACACGTTCTCATCTCTCGCTTGAAAACATTTCTCAACAAGACCCGGATCTTTCCCGCACGCTTGTTTCTGCCAACGTTGACGCCGTCATGGAGATGGCCCTGCAGAAGGGTCGCGGCCACAATAGTTTTATGAACATCCTGTTGGCTTTGGTGCCGCTTGTTGAACGTCCACGCATCGTCGTACCCGTAGCGCTCGATGCAGAAGAGCTGTCCGCCCGCCTTGCGGAATCTTTCCCTGCTTTTCACGAACCTGCTGCTCCCACGCGCTTTGCCATCAACAAAGAAGGAACGGCATGGAACATCCAGATTGTACCAGGAGAAGATCGACAGCAGCTTTCCGCCAAAGTGATTTTGGACCGTTTGATGCTGGCCGTCTCCACGCTCGATGCCGCATGGCTAGCAACACCCGTCGAAGTCCCCCTCGTCACAGTGAAACCACGCGTGTCTCCCGATGAGGCGCGCCTTCTTATTCCCGAGGCCGATGCCACTCTTGCCCGGGCACCCTATCATCTCCGTTACACAAGTCCCGATAGGGAAGAATTCGCTTGGGAGCTCTCTGCGGAGCGGCTTGCTTCCATGCTTCTCCCCACCCCTTCGGGAGTAGATTTGGAAGAAGGAGCACTCGAAGATTTCCTCGACACGATGGCGCGTGAGGTAAACATTACCGCCGAAGATGCGCGAATGGAGTTTGACGGCGTGCGTGTAAAAGAGTTCCGTCCATCGCGCGAGGGCCGCGAACTCGACCGAGATGAAACCCGCGGCATCGTCCGTCGTCTTGTAGGGTACGCGCGTGACGGATCCGCATTCGTGGTCGTGCGTATGACACAACCCACAACCGACGTGGAGGACGTAAATACTTTGGGGATCAAAGAGGTCCTCGGCACGGGAATCTCCTCCTATGCGGGTAGCCCCGGTAATCGCATAAAAAATATCGCAAACGGCGCCCGACTCCTAAACGGCATCCTTATTGCACCGGGCGAAACATTCTCCCTGCTCTCTGCCTTACGCCCCTTTAACACAGAAAACGGGTATCTGCCGGAACTCGTTATCAAGGGCGACCGCATCATTCCAGAAATCGGCGGCGGGCTTTGCCAAATTGGCACGACCACCTTCCGCGCCGTCATGAATTCTGGTCTCCCTATTGTGGCACGACAGAATCACTCTCTTGTCGTCACGTACTACAACGACCCCGCCAATGGCAACCCGGGCACAGACGCGACCATCTACGATCCGTGGCCTGATTTTAAATTTTTAAACGATACGGGAAATTACCTTTTGTTCGTCACCGAGAACGATGTGACAAAAAAAGAACTACGCTTCTCTTTTTGGGGAACGCGGGACGGCCGAAAAGGTTCTTATTCCCCCCCCATCGTGGAAAAATGGATCCCCGCAGGAGCTACACGAGAAATCAAAACCACCGACCTCGCTCCCGGCGTTCGTCAATGTCAGAGTGCGCACCCAGGCGCCGTGGCCTCCTTCGTCTATACAGTGGAAAAGCCCGACGGGACAAAAGAAGACCGCACCTTCACCTCTTCATATCGTCCGTTGCCAACCATTTGTTTGGTCGGTGTGGAAAAAACCGACATACCTCCCCTTTCCCCCTACATCACTCCAGAAGTCATCCCCACAGAATGAGTTATCCCCTTCCCACCAAAAAAGGAACCGCGTAGGATGCAAGTGGACTTGCGGCGCGATTGGCCTCGGTCAAACGCGCACGAAAGTTTTTCAAACAAAAACAAAAAACCGTTTCTCGCGGGAAGCTGCAGGCAAGAAGATTCATCATGTGGAAGAATCGAGCCGAGGCCTGATTTTTCCATAGATCAATCCCCATGCTTGTCGTGCCTGCAGTTTCCCAAGAGAAACAGCAAAGGAGGAGCGAAATCGCTCCTCCCTTTGTTTTTGTTTGAATGAACAAGGCATGCTAACACGCCCGGCACTCTGTGTCAATAGCCCCTACTTCGCACGAATGACTTTATCAATAATGCCGTAGCGAAGAGCTTCGGCGGGGTCCATAAAGTTGTCGCGGTCTGTATCCTTATCGACCTGCGTTTTGGACTGCCCCGTGTGCTTGGCAAGAATCATGGAAAGATTGTCCTTCACCTTCAAAATGCGCTCCGCATGAATCTTAATGTCTGTCGCCTGCCCTTGCATACCACCGAGCACTTGGTGAATCATAATCTCGGCGTTTGGAAGAGCGAAGCGTTTGCCCGCGGCACCTGCCGAAAGAAGTACCGCGCCCATCGAAGCGGCGAGTCCCACGCAGATCGTCGAGACATCCGGCTTCACGTATTGCATCGCGTCATAAATTGCGAGGCCAGATGTCACAGAACCCCCCGGAGAATTGATATAGATCTTGATGTCCTTTTCTTTATCCTGACTTTCCAGGAATAACAGCTGTGCGATCACCGTATTCGCGACATCATCATCAATCGCCGTTCCAAGAAAGATGATACGGTCAATGAGGAGGCGCGAATAAATATCGTACGCGCGTTCCCCAAGATGCGTTTTTTCAATGACGGTAGGAATGAGAAATTGGTTGGTTGGCATAGTGGGGGAAGTATAGCAAACGTTCGGGTGTGACGGGTAGCGATTTAGAAATACGAAATGAGGGGGACGTGATTACCGGCGGCATCCACAAGAAACATATCTTCGCCCTCTTGTGCCACCGAAGCCCCCGCAACACTGAAGCCGGCAGCCTTTATATGCCCGCCTCCGCCGTGACGACTGGCGATCTCCGCCACATTGCGGGTCGTGCCACGCAGACTCGCTTTTACGCTCCCGTCTTGCTTTTCCACGAGTACGCAAATCATGGGCGCCCCGTGAACAAGGCTCGTCAAAAAATTAGCGAGAGACGACGTATCCAAGTCGAGATCCTCATCTTTGGGAACGTCCTCGCGCTTGAGGTACGTCACCACCGTGCCGTCGGGAAGTTTCTGCAAACGCTCCATACACGTCCCCCACACACGAAGAAGCGAGACGGGTTTATTAGCGTACATGGCGCGCACGACGTCGTGTACACGCGCACCTAGCCGTCCAAGTTCCGCTGCCGCCTCCAGACACACGACGTTCGTCGCATCGTTGCTGAAAAAAGTGGTGTCCGTGCAAATTGCCGTGAGCAAACACGTCGCGGATTCGTGTGAGAGAGCAACACGGTTCTTTTTGAGAAACTGCCATACAACCTCCCCCGTAGAGGAAGCCTCGGGTATGAGTAAATTGAGATCGCCGTAGCGCGGATTCGTTACGTGATGGTCGAAAGAGATAAGGAACGGGTGATGCGGGACATGGGAACGGAACTCCACAACGTGGTCCCCATCGGCACAATCAAAGGAGAGGATAAGGTCAATCGTCGAGTCGTGCAGCGCGACTGTATCAAAAGTGATTTCCCGGATACCTGGAAGAAAATTGAAAGCTTCAGAAATCGGCATAGGAGAAATATGCGTCACCCGTTTATGAAGCCTCCGAAGAACCTGGGCCACGGCAAGCGAGGAGCCCATCGTGTCCCCATCGATGCGCACATCGTTAACGATCAAGACGTGCTTGGCCGCCTGTATACGCTCCCATGCCTGTTGTGCGCGCCGTTCGTCCATAAGGGGGATAGGGTACGTTTTCCTGCCGTCCTCGTCAACCCTCGTTGGGCATTTCGTGTAAGACAAGGGTTGACGAAATAAGGGAAAAATGACACGCTGGCGCGTCATGCTAGGTTCCTAGCCGCTGACCAGCCCAGCGCCTGCTGGGGGGAGGTCTTTCGTGGTCCACATCAACCTGACACCGGAAAGGGTCACGTTCATGAACGAAGAACTTCGTAGCCTCAAGCAAAGAATCCTCGTTCTCGCTGTCCTTGGTCTCGGTCTCGGCATCCTTCTCATCGGCTTCATCTGGAAGACGCGCGCGGACGAGGACGCCATCGTGGCAGAGCTCGGCTGGCGCACGGGACCCATCAGCACGTTCCCGCGGGCAGCGGGCGGCGACATCGTCTCCCTTCAGTCCCAGATCATAGCCCTCGCAGACCGGACAGCGGAGCTCGAGAAGCGCCACGCCCTTACGACCGACCAAGCCGATGTCTTGAGCCACATCCCCGCGGGTAGGCTCCACCAGCTCGAAGGGATCCTCAAGAGCTACGAAGAGGATGGGGGCGACCTGGATCGTGACGGGGGTCCCGATGCCACCACCGACGTAAGCGAGACACTCAAGGAGCGCGGCCTCGTCGCCTTCCTGGGCTATCGGCGCACGCCGCATGGTGTGCGAAGCTACTGGGTGGGAACCCTCTCCCCCACGGGAGAACCCAGACTTCACATCATCATGTGCACGCCTGTGGCGAACGGCAAGCCGCTCTCGGAGTCCCCGAAGGATGGCGCGCCTCCTGCATCCGTGCGTCCATGCTTCGTCACAGACGCGCTTCCGGACCCCGATCCCACCGGCGGCTAGCCCGCTTCCGTCCCTTTTTCTCAGCGACTCGCAAGAGTCGCTTTCGCATTCCTACAAGCTACAAGCTTTGATACACTATCGCCGATATGTACCTCTCGCGCATCGAGCTTCAAGGCTTCAAGACCTTCGCCGCAAAAACCACTCTCGCCTTCTTACCAAAAAAGGCTATGGGGCACTCCCCCATCACGGCCATTGTGGGTCCGAATGGTTCGGGAAAATCCAACTTGGCCGACGCCATTCGTTGGGCTATGGGCGAACAGTCTTTGAAGCTCCTGCGCGGCAAGGAATCTACCGACATTATTTTCTCTGGTTCGGCGCAAAAAGGCCGCGGGGGTTTTGCCGAAGTCTCTCTCACTTTTGACAACAGCGATGGCGCTTTCCCGCTTGAGACCCCTGAAGTCTCTGTCACACGCCGCCTCTATCGCGACGGCGAGTCGGCTTATCTCCTCAACAACACTCCCGCGCGCCTTGCGGACATCCAGCTTCTTCTCGCCGAAAGCGGCGTGGGCCAGCGTTCGTATTCCGTGATCGGCCAGGGCATGGTGGATGCCATCCTCATTGCAAGCCCCGAGGAACGGAAGCAGTTTTTTGACGACGCCACTGGCGTGCGGCCGCTGCAGATGAAGCGCCATCAAGCTATGTTGAAACTTCGTCACACCTACGAAAACTTAGCCGAGACGGAAATGATCATGGCTGAAATTGAACCGCGCTTGCGTCTTCTACGACGCCAGCGTCGTCGTCTAGACGAACGCGCAGAAGTCGAGCAGGAACTTATCCGCGTGCGCGAAAACTATCTGGGCGGACTATGGCGCGAGCTCACGGCAGAGTGGGAAGTGGCGAAAAAAGATTTAGATGCAGCAGAAAAGTTTGCGGCGAGACTTCGCCAAGACGTCGCAACGCTCGAAACCAGTCTCTCGTCGCTTGAGAAGCCGGGCAAAGCGCCCGACGGACTCGCCGAACTTCAGAGGGCATACAAAGATGCACAAACACTCGTCCAAAAAGCGCGCGAGGAACGCTATCGTTTGGAAAAAGAGATTGAGTTGGCGCGCGTGCGCGCGCAGGCGTCGTGGGCGCCTTTGCCATTGGCGGATATTTTGGGGGAGCTGGAAGAAATCAGCAAAAAGTTCGAAAAAGATCTAAAAAGTTTGAAAGGTTTGAAAAGTCTGGAGGAGTTGAAACTGCTTCTGCCGGACATCGAGAAGCTCCACGGACAGAGTGAGAAACTACGCAAGCGACTCACACGACCGGCGCCGGAAGATGTCGAGGTAGATAAAGAACTTGCAGGGAAGCTTACTCAAACCAAAAAGAGCATCGAAGAGGCTGAGCACGAGCGGAAACGCACGGAGGCGGCGCTTGATGCCTACGCCTCACGTGCGGCAGACGAACGCCAAGCCCTCTTTGCTGGGGAGCGGCAACTCCGAGAAACACAACATGCGCTGCACGAAGCAGAGGCAAAAGAGCACGAACGGGAAATTCATGTGGCGCGGCTGGAAGAACGGCGCGTGGGGGCAAGACAAGAAGCCGAGGGGGAACTTCACGACGCGGCCGAAGCATTCCTGGGCCGTCGAGATCTTCCGCACAACACTTCAGCGGAGCGGGAAAAATTGCGCGCAGAGCTTGAACGGCTTAAGTACAAACTCGAACTCATCGGCGGCATTGACCCAGAGACAGTAGCGGAGTTCGAGCAGACCGAGGCGCGCTTCAATCATCTGGAAGAACAAATCAAAGACCTCCGCGCCGCCATGCGCGACACCGAGCACGTCGTAGATGAACTCGACGAAAAAATCCACAAACAGTCCGAGGCCGCTTTCCGCGACATCAACGCACACTTCCAAACCTATTTTAAGGTGCTCTTCGGTGGCGGAACATGCTCGCTTGTAAAGATGACGCGTGAAGAAATCGCCCCCACAGGGTCAGAACACCCAGAGGCGGAGGCGCACGAGGGTGACGTAGATGCGTCGCTTGCAAAGATGGATTCGCCTGCTCTCAAGGAACTGCAGGCTCGTGTAAAAGAACGTGCGGATCGGACGGTCGGCATCGATATTCACGCCACGCCTCCCGGCAAAAAACTCAAAGCCTTGGCTCTCCTCTCCGGCGGGGAGCGCGCACTCACCTCCATTGCCTTGCTGGCAGCCATCATGGCAACGAACCCCGCTCCGTTCGTCGTGCTCGATGAAGTAGACGCGGCGTTGGACGAAGCCAACACACTCCGCTTTGCCGCCATCCTAGAGGAGCTGGCAAAAAAGACACAATATATTGTCGTCACCCACAACCGCGCCACAATGGAGAAAGCCGACGTCCTCTACGGCGTCACCATGAACGAAGACGGCGTAAGCCAGCTCTTGTCGGTTGATCTGTCTGATATTGCCCCCACCTCCGCTACCCGGCGGTAGGCAAAACGACTATTGACACCTCCGCTCGCGTACGTTACCCTCTTGCCACCTATGTTAACGCTTCGACTTTCACGCATCGGGAAACGCAAACAACCCTACTTTCGTTTGATTGCTGTTGAAAAAGGCAAAGATCCGTGGGGCACGAATGTGGAGATTCTCGGCACCTACGATCCGCGCTCTAAAGCACAAACATTCAACACCGAGCGCGTCTCCTACTGGTTGGGAAAGGGGGCACAGCCGTCCGACCGCGTCCACAATATGCTCGTGGACCTCAAGCTCCTGGAGAGCAAAAAACGCACGGCCTCGCGCATCTCCCATAAACGCCAGGGAAAACTGGCCGCGGCCGCGCCGAAAGCAGAGACCTCCGCCTAATCAACGCTCCTGCGGCTTGCCCGCCCAGGAGCGTTTTGCTATGATCGGCGCACATAACTCATCTATTTTCAGATCTTCATATGGAGCAAGATCAGCAGTTTGTTGAATACGTGATCAAGGCGATCGTCAATAACCCCGATGACGTCCGGACCGAGCGCACCGTGGATGAGCGCGGCGTCCTCATTACCTTGCACGTGAACCAAACCGACATGGGCTACGTGATCGGCCGCGAAGGGCAGACCGCCCGCTCGGTACGCACACTTCTCAAAATTGTGGGGGCCAAGCACAACGCGCGCGTGAACCTCAAGATCTACGAGCCAGAAGGATCGCGGCCGCCGCGACGTGAGCACCGTGAGGATGTTGCGCCAGTGGCTCCTGCCGCTGCCGACACATCTGACCTCGATGACTTGGGTATCTAAGTCGCCGCAAAAGAAAACCACTTCCTTCGGGAGGTGGTTTTTGATGCGCAAAGTTGCTATTATGGAGTCGCTATGAACGATGTCCGCAAACAATTACAAGAGGCACGCCAAACTTTCCGCGATTCCATGAAGGCCGTACGCGAGAAAGAATCCGGAGCGTTTCGAGAAGCTATCGAAGAAATGGATAAAGCAGAGATCCCTCTCAAGAGAAAAGAACTCCTCGCTCTGTATGGATGACACACGATCTCTTGAACGTGGGCGAGAGCTCAATGAGGTAACCCGCGAGAATGAAGAGCCCTCTGCTTTGGAGCACACGGTGGCGGAAATGGTGGAAGCCATGCAAGCGGAGCGGGAAAGCGCACGGCGAGATTTTGAAGCACGCAAGTTCACGCATGTGGGGGTGATGCAGACGCTTGCACGCAGACGGCAGGCCCCAGAAGCAGCATCCATCATCGAGACCTACCAACGAAAGGTGGCCGAGATTTCTGAGGACGCCAAGCAGCAGGACAAGCGTCTCGAAGAAGTCCTCAAGCAGGGAGAAAAGAAGGAGGGCGAAACGAAAAAGGTTGAAGGGCCCAAGACACTTCGTGAAACGCTCGAGGCTCGTTTGAAACATATTGAGACAGAAATTGATGCTGTGCCTCGATTCTCTCCCGAGCAGGAAGCGCTCTTTGCCAAGCATAAGGCGATCCGCTACGAGTTGGAGCAGCTCGACCGCACAGAAGATCCGACGGAACGTGCGGCGCTCGAACAGGAGTTGGGAAAACGCGAAGCCATGCGTACAGAGGAGGATGCGCGGCTGCCAAAAGAGGAGCCTCCGATCGTACCCATCGAGACCCACACATCTGCCCCGGCACCCGTATCAAAAGAAAACATCGTCCCAGCTACTCCTGAACCAGAAGAGATAGACGAGGCAAAGCGCGCGCGGTATGACGCGGCGGAAAAAGCTCGTGAGCTCGACGCAGAGCGGTTGGAGTACGAACGCACGTGGGGCATGGCAAACGAACTCACTGCACGTCTGAAATCCTCTGACGCAAGCGAGCGTTGGGTTGCAGAAACTCTCCTTAAAGATCTCGCCCCAAAACTTGATCTCGCTTCAAAACTTTCGAAAATGGAGAGCGACCTCCTGAATCATGGGGTAGTCCATCGTACCGAACTCTCCGCACGGCCGCCGGGAGAACGCTTCCGGAAAGAATTCGACATCCTCGTCGCCACACACAAAAAGTATGGAAAGGACTTTGAGGAAGCAATGCTCCGAGATATTGCTCACACACTCATGGGTTCGGAAGCCGCTGGCACAACGCCGCCCCAGGAATCAGCCCCCGCAAAAGAAACCGAGAATGTCCCTCCCACAAAGGAGGCGATCCCAGACCTCCCTATTGATCAACTTTACCGGTGGCTGGTGTCGTCACAGAGCATGCCCGGAGAGGAGGGGGAGAATCTTTTCGAGATCCTGCGCCAAGAGATGGCCAAGCGCCTCTCCACCGAAGAGGGGATGCAACGAGAAATGAAACATGCAGAAAAAAACGGCAACCAAGATATTCTGCGCGTTCTTGAAGACCATCGCGCAAAACACTATCCCACCCTTGTCGTATGAAATCTTTTGACATCCTGACAATCTTTCCCGAAGTTTGTACGCCCTATCTCGAGACTTCCATTCTGGGGCGAGCGCAGGAAAAAAAACTTGTACGTATTGCGGCCCATAATTTGCGGGATTGGAGTCCGGACAAAAAACATAAAAAGGTGGACGACAAGCCATTTGGCGGTGGACCGGGCATGGTTATGGGTATTCAAGCATTCGATCAAGCATTGAAGAAGTTGAAGAGAAAAAATGCGCGGGTGATTCTTACAAGTGCTTCAGGGAAACGGTTCACGCAAGCCGACGCAAAGCGCCTGGCAAAATACGACCAGCTCATTTTCCTGTGCGGACGCTACGAGGGAGTAGATCACCGCGTGGAAAAACACTTGGCAGATGAGGCGCTCTCCATCGGCGATTATGTCCTCACCGGCGGCGAACTCCCTGCCCTCGCCATGATCGATGCCATCACCCGCCTTATTCCTGGCGTGCTAGGAAAAGAGGCCTCCCTCACCATGGAGTCCCACGATACTCCGGGCGTCCTCGAGTATCCCCAGTACACCCGGCCGGAGGTCTATCCTTTCAAAAAAGACCGGAAAATAAAGAAATTACGTGTGCCGACCGTCCTTCTGTCCGGCCACCACGAGAAAATTACCCACTGGCGCCAGAAGCAGACGAAAGGCCATACTCGCAACGTCTAATGGAGGGTGGAAAGAATCTGGAAATCCCCTGTTGACAGGCATATTCGCCTCCGGTACACTACGCCCGCTACGTAAGAACTTTCACAATTTATAGCATTACGAAACCAATTAGATTTTGTGTGATCATAACGTCCTCGCGTGGCCTTCGGGCCGCCCGAGATTATCACCAAGATAATAATTCCTTTATAGAGTATAGAGCGAAAGCTCAAACAGCAGATCCCTCGCAAGAGGGGTATATCTGAGAGTTTGATCCTGGCTCAGGACGAACGCTGGCGGCGTGTCTAAGGCATGCAAGTCGAACGCCCCGCAGCAATGCGGGGAGTGGCAAACGGGAGCGTAACACATTGGCAACCTACCTCGCAGTCGAGCATAATTCGCCGAAAGGCGGACTAATTCTCGATGGACAAGGGGGGACGAAAGTCATTCCCTTGTAAAGCTCCGGCGCTGCGAGAGGGGCCTATGTCCTATCAGCTTGTTGGTGAGGTAACGGCTCACCAAGGCGACGACGGGTACCGGGTGTGAGAGCACAACCCGGCTCACTGGGACTGAGACACGGCCCAGACACCTACGGGTGGCTGCAGTCGAGAATATTCCTCAATGCACGAAAGTGTGAAGGAGCGACGCCGCGTGGTGGATGACGGTCTTCGGATTGTAAACACCTTTTGTCGGGGACGAACAAATGACGGTACCCGACGAATAAGAGGTTGCTAACTCTGTGCCAGCAGCAGCGGTAATACAGAGACCTCGAGCGTTGTCCGGATTTATTGGGCGTAAAGCGTCTGTAGGCGGTTCGGTGCGTCACTTGTTAAATCTTCAGGCTCAACTTGGAGACCGCGAGTGAAACGGCCGGACTTGAAGCCGGAAGAGGCACACGGAATTGTCGGTGTAGCGGTAAAATGCGTTTATATCGACAAGAACACCAAATGCGAAAGCAGTGTGCTGGGACGGCCTTGACGCTGAGAGACGAAAGCGTGGGGAGCGAATGGGATTAGATACCCCAGTAGTCCACGCCGTAAACGATGAATGCTAGGTATCGGGAGTATCGACCCTCTCGGTGCCGATGAAACAAGCTAACGCATTAAGCATTCCGCCTGGGAAGTACGGTCGCAAGACTAAAACTCAAAGGAATAGACGGGGACCCGCACAAGCGGTGGAGCATGTGGTTTAATTCGACGGTAAGCGAGGAACCTTACCTGGGCTCGAAATTCAGCTGCAGGCCTGACGAAAGTCGGGCGGCCTTCGAGGGTGCTGAATAGGTGCTGCATGGTTGTCGTCAGCTCGTGCCGTGAGGTGTACCCTTCAGTGGGGTAACGAGCGCAACCCTTGTCCCGTGTTGTTTTTCACGGGAGACTGCCCTGGCAACAGGGAGGAAGGCGAGGATGACGTCAAATCAGCATGGCTCTTACGTCCAGGGCGACACACGTGCTACAATGGCCGGGGCAATGGGTTGCCAAACCGCAAGGTGGAGCTAATCCCAAAAGCCGGCCCCAGTTCGGATTGAGGTCTGCAACTCGACCTCATGAAGTCGGAATCGCTAGTAATGGCGCATCAGCCACGGCGCCGTGAATACGTTCTCGGGTCTTGTACTCACCGCCCGTCAAGTCAAGAGAGTTGGTAATGCCCGAACGTCGCCGTAGGGCGGCGGAAGGCAGGACCAATGATAGGGACTAAGTCGTAACAAGGCATCCGTAGCGGAAGCTGTGGATGGATCACCTCCTTTCTAAGGATTTTTTCCTTGGTCGAGATCAAGTTCGAAAGAACTAATCAGGGGTTGACGTTATGATCACAAAGAATCTAATGGAATGAAAAAACAGGAAAAAGGCCTGTTTTTCGTTTTCCGGGGACTTGAATAAATGCATGAGCCATGATACATTTGAGCGGCTAAAAATGGGCGGGGGCGTGTAGCTCAGGTGGTTAGAGCGTTACACTGATAATGTAAAGGTCGATGGTTCGAGTCCATCCACGCCCACCATGCCGGGGTAGCTCAGTGGTAGAGCGCAGGCCTGAAGAGCCTGGCGTCGTCAGTTCAATTCTGACCCCCGGCACCAAAAAACAACATCCAACGATGTTGTTTTTTTGTATAATCAATGCGAGCCAAGAGGCTCTGGCGGTTTTGTTGACGCGTATGAAATGCTCCGGTAAGGTGTGGCGGCAACCCACGGAGGAATCCCATGCAGACTTCTTCTGTCCTGCACCACTCAGGACTCCCCTTCTACTCTCCAGACCAGGACGGGGGGAGTCCCCCAGCCAAGCTCACCCGCGTGGGGGCATGGTGGGAGAGTCTCGGCTACAAGGTCCGCTTCGTCAAGCGCCCCGGAGACATCGACGGATGCGCCGACGGCTGGCGTCTGCAGGTAGGAAACGAGTTCCACCCGACCATCCTCACCTATCGTCCGCAACCGCCAATCCCGGAACTCGACGAGGCGAGGATGGACAAGGTCTTCGCTGCCGCAGGGCACGCAGAGATCGATGCCCCGCCGCAGACCCTCGAGGCGCTCCAGTCGCATCCGAGCTTCTGGAAGGTGGTGCCCTGGGAGGACTCTCGGACTCGGACTTCGGTCCTCTTGCGTGACCCACTGGGCAACTCCATCGGGTTCACGTACGCTCCCTTCGAGAGCGTCTACGACCAGACCTCAGTCTCAAGCACGGGCATGTCCTGCAGCTAGACCGGTCAGTATCTCCTTTTTCTTCAAGCACCCCAACGGGTGCTTCTCAATTTCTTATCCCTCCCCCTCTTTTTTAGGCTCTGTTATAATCCTCCGCATATGAAGAACTTGCCACTTTTTCTTGTTTCCTTCGTTCTGTCCCTCCTAGCACTTCCCGCCTTTGCGGAAGAACCGGACCGCTATGCTGACACGGTCGTTGAGGGGCAAAACTTTTTCCTAAGTTCGGAAGCAGCCCTCGGCGCTCCTGACAACGTCTTTTCGGACAATATGTCCGGAGGCGGTTCCCTGAAGCTTGATCTTGGGAGAGGTGAGGAAGGGCTTGGAAATCTCACGCTCCACTACGCCGTCTTCAGCCCGCAAGTCCAAGTCATAGTTGATTTGCTGGACGCCAATGGCAATCTCCTCCTCTCACAGGGAAACTATGCTCCCATCGCAAACTCGTGGGTGTTTGAGTATTCCGGAACCACCCCTTACCGCTACGTGGTGATCTACAACACGGGGCGACTCACGCTACGCATAGATGCTGTCGAGGCGGCACAGGTCGTGTCGTCTGGAGAAACAGTGGAACAGGAAAGTACCGAGCCGGTAGAGGTCGTGACACAAGACCCCTTGCGCGGACGCATCGTGAAACTCGTGGATGACTGGAATGATGCCACCGACACCGACAAGATCGTGTACATGCTCGATGCGCGAAACAATCGCCACGTGATCCCAAACGAGGCTGTTTTTGACTCATGGAGCTTGGAATTTTCCGGTACGGAGTACGTCGGTGCGGGATCCTATACGGCTATGCCGCTTACGCAGAATGTCTATGTGAGACCCGGAACGTACCTTGTGAAGATCCAGGCAAGCCCGAAAGTCTATGCCGTTGCAACAGGCGGGGTCCTGCGCTGGATCCACACAGAAGAGATCGCAGAAAAGTTGTACGGGAAGAATTGGGCGCAGCGTGTCATTGATGTGCCAGAAGTGCTATTTGCTCGCTACACCAAAGGGGAACCCATTACTCGAGTACGATACCCGGGAACAAGCTACGTACGGGACGAATTCGGTTCAACATGGTACGTGAGTGACACCGGGAGGCGTTGGTCTGTAGGGCCGAAGACGCTCGAGGCGCTGAAACTTAAAGAGGGGTTCCTCGAGACAGGCATGACACTTACGGAGTTTTCTGCTGAGCATGAATTTGCCGAACGGCTCCCCTACTCCGACGGCCTGCGTTGGCCATTCTAGGAAACCTCTGATACAGTGCGCCCATGTCGGGCCGTGGCGCAGTTGGTAGCGCGCCTGGTTTGGGACCAGGAGGTCGCAGGTTCGAGCCCTGTCGGCCCGACCACAAAAACATCCACTCAAGAGGGTGTTTTTGTATAGAAATTTCTCTCTTAGTGACCTCTTAGTGACCACTTAGAGACAATCCAAGACTCGGGCATGCACCCATATAATGTGTGATAGAATAGGCGTGATATGAAAAGGAGGAAGGAGGTGAGTATCACACGCGAGACGGCAGCGCACATCATGGATGCGAATTTTATTGTCGTGGATCTGCATGCAGGACACCAAAGTGTGGCCGAGAAAATACGCCGAGCCATGAAAAAAAACGAGGTGGTCCCAAGCATTCTGGCTGTGGATCGAAAAAAGAAGCTCGTGGGTGTCGTGGACATTGCCGACATTCTCCATGCTTCAACCTCCACAGCCATTGGATCACTCGTGCACCCGATTCCGCAACTTCCCGAACACCTCCCGCGCGCAGATGTACTCCATGCGGCGGCCGAGGCCCGACGCGACCGCATGGTGGTGCTAGATGAGAAGGGACGCCCCATCGGGATTGTCCATGCCAAAGATCTCCTGCACCGTTTTGCGCAGGAACGCTCGGCATCACTCGCCGCGTTTGCCAACGTGCATGAGGAGCATGCCACCGACAGCGTCTGGCGCGCCATCTCTATGCGTCACCGGTGGCTTGTCTTGAACCTTGCCACCGCATTTCTCGCCACCTTCACCGTCTCCCTGTTTGAATCCACTCTCAAAGAGATGGTGATGTTAGCTGCCTTCATGCCGATTGTCGCCGGTATGGGAGGAAACGCTGGCACACAGAGTATCGCGGTTGCTGTGCGCGGGATTGCCCTTCGAGAAATCACGCGGAAGAACGCTGCGCGGTTTGTTTGGAAAGAGTTGTTCGCGGGACTGTTAAACGGCATCATTGTGGCCCTCGTCGCTGCCGGGTTTTCCCTTTTCGTCGGCGTAGATAAAACCTTTGCCATCATCCTCGCCGTTGCTCTTATCATCAATCATATCAATGCCGGTTTCTTTGGCGCAATTATTCCGCTGGTAGTCCGCCGTCTAGGTTACGACCCCGCCCTCTCGTCCTCGATTTTCGTCACCACCGCTACGGACGTAGTCGGCTTCCTCGTCTTCCTCGGCCTTGCCCAAACAGTGCTTCTGTAGCCCTTGCTCTCTCTCACAAGTTCGGTTACACTCTCCCCTGCCTGCGGGTATCGTATAGCGGCTATTATCCCAGTTTTCCAAACTGGTGATGCGGGTTCGACTCCCGCTACCCGCTCCAAAAGAAACCATCTACATGGTTTCTTTTGTTAGGGGAGTCGACTAATCTACAACACTCGGTGTTGTAAAAAAGAACTCATAAAGGGGTAAACGCCTCTAAGTTTAGCTATTATCTGGATACTTTTGCCCTGCAATGACAACACTCGGTGTCGTCATGACCACCCTAAAGACTGAGTATGTCAAGAATCTGCGGGTGAAGAACGGGATTTGCAGCAATAATTCCTTTGGCCTCTCCCGGCACAAGCGGCTCGCCGTCGCCATTTGTGACAATGCACCCAGCTTCCTCAAGAATGACTTTTGCTGGGGCAAAATCCCACCAACTCCCCACACTAAACATCCAATCCTGCCTCCCTTCCGCGACGGATTTAATCGCAGGGGCGATAGACCAGATATGCATGCCGACAAACTCGTGGACATACATCTCTTTCGTGAAACGGAGAGAGCGAGCCACCGCCTCCTCTTTTCCACGCCACCCACCAAACCAATCAGAATAACTTCCGCAACTCTTTTCGATCGCCGTCCGCGAACTTGTTTTTATCTGCGCTCCATTCAGCCAAGCTCCGCCGCCACGTTTCGCAAATAACTGTTCACCTGTCATAGGAAAATAGATCGCTGCCATCTCGATCTCCCCCTTATGTGCAAGAGCTATCATCACTCCAAACAGCGGCCACCCTATAGTAAACATCTTTGTACCGTCCAAAGGATCAAGGATCCATGTGTACTCACGATCTGTTTCCCATTGTTCCTTTGGAACCTCTTCCGAGATAATGCCATGCGCCGGATATGCCGCACGAATCCGCGACACAAGAAGATCGTTTGACCGAAGATCCGCCTCCGTCACGACGTCGTGCTCATCATTATTTTTCGTGTACTTCACTCCTGCATGCAAAAAATAGGGGCGGACGATCCCTCCTGCCTCACGCGCAATTTCCTGAATGAATTGATCCATAGGTTCTTGATTCTACCACTCTGTTACCTCTCCCGCACAGCGCTCTATGCGGTCAGCGGGACGGAGAGTTTCAATTTGTGAGCGCGAGAGCAGAGGGGTATGGGGAATCGTATAAAGATGGTCGCGCACAAACCACACATCCCCCTCGCTCGTCATCCAATTCTTCCTATCAAACCGCGTAAGCGACACGGGACGCGAGAACGTACGCAGGGTTTTCCTGCCACCCTTTTGCAGAAAGTATTCGTGAAAATACGAGAGAGCCAGTTCGCGCAGTGTGCGATAGACCGGTTCGCGGTAGCGAAGCACGGCATGATTGGTTTTTGAGATCGCCCCCCAACAACCGTGTTGTTGAAATAGCGCCACCACGTGGTCGTCATCTTTTCCGCTTGCCTCAAGATCTAAAAGAAGCGGGCGATGTCCGTGAAACCGCAGCGCAAGCGCTGCAAACATAGCTCCTTCTAGGCAGTGCGCTTCTTTATGCCGCATCACTCCGCGAGGCGAACGACACGTATCCGCCTGCCGTTCAAAGTTAAACGGCAGTGCATTCACGTAATCCTGGACCTTTGCAGGCGTGGAGAGTGACTGCAGGAGCCGGCATTCTCCGCTTGTAAAAATATCTCGCCGCATATCTAAGCGCCGAGGCGTTTTTTCCCCGTCGGACAAATATCGTTGAGAGGGCACGTCTCGCACAGCGGCCGTGGCTTGCAGATAGCTCGACCGTGCATGATAAGAAACTCATTGACGTCGAGATAATCCTTTGGGGGAAACAGTCTGTCCAAATTTTTCCCCATCCTTCGTGGGTTCTTTTTTTCCTTTGTCCACCCCAACCGCGGCGCCACGCGCTGCACGTGCGTATCCACCGCCACTCCCACAGAGATACCGAACGCTTTCGCCAAAATAAGATGCGCACTCTTATACGAAACGCCCGGCAGTGTAAGAAGGTCCTCGAGCTTCGCTGGAACCTTCCCCCCATAAGCCCCGACGAGCCGCTTCCCAATGCCTTTGAGATATTTCGTTTTTGCATTGAAAAAGGTGATGGAGTGAATCTCTTTTCGCAGGGCTGGCACAGATGCCTTTGCATAGTCCTCTGCGCTCTTATATTTTGCAAACAACCCTCGCGTCACCATGTTTACTCGCTTATCTGTGCACTGCGCAGAAAGAACGACGGCAATCACAAGCTGAAGCGGCGTCCTCCATCGAACAAACGTCTCGTCGGTCTTTTTGTATATCTTCCTCAACCGCTGGAGAACCGTGTGTGGATTAGCCATCGGCATATCTTCAACACTTAGTGTTGTACAAACCCCACGGCAGCGAGAGCAATAGCAAGCGCGTCGGAGGCGTCATCAAGCTGGGGCGTCTGTTTCAATTCGCACAGACGGCACACCATCTGGCTTACCGCCTTCTTGTCTGCCCGTCCGTTCCCCGTCACCGCCACCTTTACTTGCCCCGGCGTCATCTCCACCACTCGGCACCTTTTGCGGGCACACGTAAGAAGAATTGCTCCGCGCGCTTCGGCTACGTGCATTGCCGTCTTGGCGTTGGAGGTAAAGTAGAGCTTCTCTATCGCCACAGACGTCGGCTTATGGTGGTCAATCAGTTCTTCCAGATCGGAAATGATCTCTGCCAAGCGCCCCCCTATCTCCCCTCCCGCGCGTGTCGTGGAGACTCCTACATCTTTCACCTTTACCTTTCCCCGCTTAACTTCAATCACCCCGAATCCGCATCTGCCGTATCCTGGATCAATCCCCAAGATCGTCATACGGGTTCTTCAGCGTTGGTGAAATAGTCCTGCACGTCGTCATCCTCCTCGAGCGCCTCCACAAGATCTCGAATTTGATTTGTGGTATCTGTGTCTACCTTCATGGGCGTTTTCGCCGTATATTCCATCTTTCCCTCCTCGCCGCGAGATGCATCAAACATCCACATGACCGCGTTTGGGTCAGAGACACTTCCCTCGTGTTTGGAGAAGATAATTTTTACATTCGCCGCCGTGCGGGCGCGGTTATCCGTAAGCGCCACGACAACCCATGCTGTCCCTCCAGGACCGAATCCCTCGTAGCGCACGCTCTCCACGTTCCCTTCCGATCCTCCGCCAACCCCGCGAGCAATCGCACGCTCAATGTTGTCTTTAGGCATGCTCACGTCGCGCGCCATCGCAATGGCGGTTTTGAGCCGAGCATTACTCGCGGGATCTCCGCCGCCTTCGCGCGCCGCTACCGTGATCTCTCTCGCCATCTTCGTAAACACTTTCGCGCGTGCAGCGTCAGCCTTGCCCTTAACAATTTGTATGTTGTGCCAATGTGAATGACGTGCCATGCCCTTATTCTACTCTTCCGCTGATCCTTTGACAGTGCCGGGCTCGATAATTATTTGCGATGTTGCAAGCTCCGCCTCCAGTGCAATTATGTCGGGTTTCCCTTCTTCTGAGGGTGCGGGCACGGCTTCCTCCACCTCTTCTTCCACTAGCTTGCCGCGGTCACGGAACCCTGTCCCAGCCGGAATCAACCGTCCGATGATCACGTTCTCTTTGAGTCCCTCCAACCGATCCACTTTCCCCGTCACGGCCGCGTTGATAAGCACCCGTGCCGTCTCTTGGAAGGATGCGGCCGAAAGCCATGACTCGGTGGAAAGCGAGACCTTCGTCACTCCGAGGAAAAGCGGCTCCACCACGGCCATCTCCTGACCCCCGTTCTCGGCCACCTCGTTTGCATCAAGATACGTCGCTCGCTCCACAATTTCGCCCGGCAGAAGATCCGTTCCTTTCGGGTCTCCCACACGGACGCGTGAGAACATCTGGCGAATAATGATTTCCACGTGCTTGTTGTTGAGCTTCTGTCCCTGCGAGGCGTAGATGTATTGAATCTCTTTGGAGAGATATTTCTGCACAGCCGCTTGCCCCTGGTGCTTAAAGAGAAGTTGTAGATCAAGTCCCCCGTCCGTAAGCGCATCTCCTGCCGCGACCTCGTCACCTTCCTTCACAAGAAGAGAGTATCCGGGCGGCACCAAATATTCACGCTCGTGCTCTGCTTCAAAGATGAGCGTCACCGAACCGCGTATCACCTTTGCCAAACCGGAGGCCTCTGCCTCGATTTGTTCCCCGCCGCTGCGTTCAATGATCACCTGGCCAGCCTTCACCTTATCGCCGTCCGCCACTTTCACTTTTGCGCCACGGCCCGCGGTGTACTTCTTTTCTCCCATGCCGTTAAAGTGTACGCGGACAATCTTCTGTCCGGCGCGAGGTTCGGCAGACGCTTTCGCTCCCGCCTGTATGTCTTTTTCGATACGTTCAATTGTCACCTTGCCGGATACTTCCGTCATGATGGCCTTACGCTTGGGGCTGCGCGCCTCAAACAGCTCTTCCACACGCGGAAGACCTTGCGTAATATCTTTCCCGGCCACACCTCCCGTATGGAAGGTGCGCATCGTGAGCTGTGTGCCAGGCTCGCCGATGGACTGTGCGGCCATGATACCTACGGCTGTCCCCAAATTGACGAGCTTGTTGTAGGCCAGATCGTACCCGTAACACTTCTGACAAATCCCGCGGCGTTCTCGGCAGGTCATAACCGAGCGCACGTGCGCTTCCTCGAGGTCTTTGCTGGCTCCCTCAAGCGCGCGTATATGATCTTCCGTAATCAGCTCCCCTGCAGCGACCAACACTTTTTTCCCGCCCGGGACTTTAACGGGGCTAAGAGCGATGCGCCCAAGAATGCGCACCAAAAGCGGCTCACCGATTTCATCCGATTCCACTTTCGTCAGGTGCACACCCTCAGTATCGCCACAGTCCTCGCGGCGTACCACAACATCTTGCGCCACATCCACAAGACGGCGCGTGAGATATCCGGCGTTTGCCGTCTTAAGCGCTGTGTCGGTCAACCCTTTGCGCGTTCCGTGACTTGAGATAAAGAATTCAAGCACGCCCATTCCTTCTTTAAAGGAAGACTTCACGGGTAGTTCGATAATTTCTCCCGACGGATTGGACACAAGCCCCTTCATGCCTACCATCTGCGTGAATTGCCCCCACTGACCGCGAGCACCGGAGTCAATCATGGTGTAGGCGGGATTGGCTTTAGGAAGGCTCTGCCGGGCAAGGTCTGCCACGCGATCTTTGATTTCGGTCCAGATTTTCACCACAGCCTCATGCCGCTCGTTGTGCGTCAACAGCCCTTGCGCATAATAATCTTCCACCTCGCGCACACGGCGGTCCCCCTCTTCGATCAGCTCCGTCTTTTCTTTGATGGTAGGAAGATACCCCATGCCCCACGAGTACCCAGACTTCGTAATATAGGCAAACCCCATTTCCTTGAGACTATCGAGAAGCTCCGCGGTGTTTTCGAATCCATGTCGTTCGATATTGTCACGAATGACAGCTGCCAATTCTTTCTTCGCAAGCGTTTTGTTTTGAAACGGCACTTCTGCGGGGAGCGCATCGTTAACAATCACGCGACCAATCGTTGTGGTAAGAAGCTCGCCGCTCGACGTACGCAGCCGAATCCACTGGCGCAACCCGATGTGTTTGGCCTGATAGGCGTAGACCGCTTCGGTTTTGTCTGCAAAAACAGGAAGGGTTTTTTCGTCGCCCGCATCTTCGGTAGACGACGTCATGTAGTAGATACCCCATACAACGTCCTTTCCTGGCGTGGCCACCGGCCCGCCAAAGGAAGGCTTCAAGAGATTGCGCGTAGAAAGCATGAGCTCGCGCGCCTCACGATTGGCCTCGGTCGTAAGCGGAACGTGCACCGCCATCTGGTCTCCGTCGAAGTCTGCATTGAAGGCATCACACACAAGCGGGTGAATCTGGATAGCCTTTCCTTCAATAAGGAGCGGCTTGAACGCTTGGATACCAAGACGGTGAAGTGTGGGTGCGCGGTTAAGAAGCACGTGCGCGTCGGCCACGACTTCCTCCAGAATGTCCCACACCTCCGGATGATCCGCCTCAATAAAGCGGTTAGCGCTGCGGATGTTGTGCACGTATTCGCGGGCAATGAGCTTGCTGATGACAAACGGTTTGAAGAGTTCGAGCGCCATGGTTTTCGGAATCCCGCATTGATGGAGTTTCAGATGCGGCCCCACCACAATGACGGAGCGGCCGGAATAGTCAATGCGTTTCCCAAGAAGATTTTGGCGGAAACGACCCTGTTTTCCTTTCAGGTTGTCGGCAAGCGACTTCAATTGGCGCTTGCGGCCGGTGGCGGCAATAACTGTTTTTGAGTGGCGTGCGCTGTTGTCAATGAGCGAATCCACCGCCTCCTGGAGCATGCGCTTTTCATTGCGCACGATGACTTCCGGCGCATGAAGTTCTCGCAGACGCTTCAGACGATTGTTGCGGTTGATGACACGGCGATACAGATCGTTCAAATCGCTCGTTGCAAAGCGTCCGCCGTCAAGCGGCACCATAGGGCGCAGATCCGGCGGCGTTACGGGAAGCGCATTCAAAATCATCCAACCGGGCTCAATGCCATTGATTTCAAGCGATCGGAGAAGTTTTAAGCGGCGCATCAGACGGTCCTTGCGCGCCGTCGAGGCATCGACAATTTCCCCTTCGAGCGCCTTGGCCGTTTCTTTCATGTTCACCCGAGACAAAAGCGACTGCACCGCTTCGGCTCCGATCCCCGCATCAAAGATATGCCCATACTTGAGCGACCAGTCTTGATAGGTTGTTTCGGAGATGAGTTTGAGCGGACGGAGTTCCTTGAGTTCGCGGTCCACTTTCAAGAAATCTTCTTCAAGCTCCTCCATCTTTGTATCGCGAATTTTCTCCAGGCTCTTCTGCTCGGCGGCAATTTTCTTCGTATCGTCGCCAAACTTCTCCTGCAATCGTTCCATGTCGCGCTTGAATTCGCCATCAATGATGCGTACCTTTGCTTTGTATTCGCTCTTCACTTGTTCTATCGTCTGTTCGCGCGCCTCTTCGTTCACTTCCAAGATGATGAACTGCGCAAAGTAGATCACTTTCTCAAGCTGCATGACCGACAGATCCAGCACCGTGCCGATTTTGCTCGGTAGTCCGCGCAAAAACCAGATGTGCGAGACGGGCGAGGCCAACTCGATATGACCCATGCGTTCGCGTCGGACAATGGAGTGGGTGACTTCCACCCCACACTTATCACAGACAATTCCCTTGTAGCGAATCTTCTTGTACTTGCCGCAGTAACACTCCCAATCTTTCGATGGTCCGAAAATCTCTTCGGCAAAGAGTCCGGAGCGCTCCGGCTTTTGCGTGCGGTAATTGATCGTCTCAGGTTTGCTCACCTCTCCATAAGACCACGAACGGATCGTTTGGGGTGAAGCCAGACGAAGGCGAATAGAGTCGAAGTCCGAGATTTTTAGCGTGTTTGCTCGTTGAAACATATGGTTAGGAAGCATCACGGACTTTACGTTCGTCCAATTCGACTTTGTTCCCCGCTTTCAAAAGCTCTACATCCATACAGAGACCTTTCAACTCGCGAATCAACACGTTGAAGGATTCCGGAATGTTGACTTTGCGAATCGCGTCCCCCTTGATGATGGACTCGTACGCCTTCGAGCGGCCAGGAACGTCATCGGATTTGATAGTGAGAATTTCTTGCAGCATGTGCGCCGCGCCATACGCCTCAAGCGCCCATACTTCCATTTCCCCAAAGCGCTGTCCGCCGAATTGCGCCTTC
Organism: Candidatus Uhrbacteria bacterium; assembly: GCA_016187485.1. Classification (NCBI taxonomy): domain Bacteria; phylum Candidatus Uhriibacteriota; species Candidatus Uhrbacteria bacterium. The sequence continues at coordinate 197,010 of JACPJO010000004.1, forward strand.
CCCCCAAGCGGTTGCTGCGTGATGAGGGAGTAAGGCCCGATGGAGCGTTGGTGGATTTTATCCTCGACCATGTGGGCCAGCTTCAAAATATACATGTACCCTACGGTCACTTCGTGGTCGAACGGTTCGCCGGTGCGACCGTCATGAAGCATCACCTGACCGCTACGGGCAAACCCGGCGCGTTCAAGCTCATCTTGCACCACGGTCTCGGGAATACCGTTCAATACCGGCGTCGTCACGGCGTATCCCAAACTGTTGGCGGCCAGCCCCAAGTGAAGTTCCAGAATCTGCCCCAAGTTCATACGCGACACAACGCCAAGCGGGGTCAAAATAACATCCACCGGCGTACCGTCGGGCAAGAATGGCATATCTTCCACCGGCACGATGCGCGAGACAACTCCTTTGTTGCCGTGGCGTCCAGCCACTTTGTCTCCCACTTGCAGCTTGCGGAGATCCGCCACGGAAACTTGAATAGACTTGATGACACCCGGCGAGAGCTTATCGCCTGCCTCGCGACTGAAGACGCGTACGGCCACCACTTTTCCATGCTCCCCATGTTCCAGATAGAGCGAGGAGTCACGCACATCGCGGGCTTTCTCGCCGAAAATTGCGCGAAGAAGTTTTTCTTCCGCCGACAACTCTGTCTCACCTTTAGGTGTGATCTTTCCCACCAGAATGTCGCCGGCTTTTACCTCGGCTCCTACACGTACGACCCCTTCCATGTCCAGGTTTTTCAGTTTTTCTTCCGACACGTTTGGAATATCTGCCGTCACAACTTCGGGACCAAGCTTCGTGTCACGCACATCCATCGTGTAGTGCTCAATATGAACAGACGTGTAGCGATCATCCTGCACCACGCGCTCAGACATGATCACGGCATCTTCATAGTTGAAGCCGTCCCACACCATAAACGCGACAAGCATGTTCTGTCCAAGCGCCAACTCCCCACGATCCACCGCGGCCGAGTCCGCCAGCACATCTCCCTTTTTCACCTTTTGTCCGGGCTCTACCATACAACGCTGATTGAGCGCCGTGGAATTGTTGGAACGGACGAACTTCACGAGCGGGTAGTTTCTGTGATCGCCCTTTTTATTTTTCACCGTAATAGCGTTCCCATCGGCAGCAAAAACTTCGCCATCTTCCTCGGCCACAAGCACGTGTCCTGAATCAATGGCTGCGCGGTGCTCAACGCCGGTTCCCACAATAGGCGCTTCCGGCTTCACCGTCGGCACTCCCTGGCGTTGCATGTTCGTTCCCATGAGCGCGCGCGTCGCGTCATCATGTTCCAAAAACGGAATGAGCGCCGTGCCGATGGAAACAATCTGGCGGGAGGAGACATCCATGTAGTTCACCTCGGTGCGATGCACGTTCTGTGGCTCGCCGAATTTGCGGCCGCTTGTGTACTCCGTCGCGATCATGCCATCGGGCAGGAGCGGCGTGGTCGCCGGCACCGTGATAGATTTTTCCTCTTTGAAGGCGTTGATGTACTCAATGTCATTGGTCACTTTGCCGTTCGCTACTTTGCGATACGGTGTTTCAATAAATCCGTATTCATTGATTCGCGCATAACTGGCAAGGTGTCCCACCAACCCGATGTTGGGACCCTCAGGGGTCGCAATGGGACAGATACGGCCATAATGAGTGGGGTGCACGTCGCGTACTTCAAATCCGGCGCGTTCGCGTGAGAGACCGCCCGGTCCCATCGCTGAGAGGCGGCGTTTGTGCTCAAGTTCAGCCAACGGATTAGCTTGGTCCATGAACTGGGAAAGCTGGGAAGACATGAAAAACTCGCGTACGGCTCCAATGACTGGACGCGCGTTCACCAAACGTCCGGGCGTGATGGTGTCGATGTCTTGCGTGGACATGCGGTCACGGATGATGCGCTCCATGCGCGCCAACCCCACGCGGAAACGCCCTTGTAGAAGCTCGCCTACCGCACGCACGCGGCGGTTACCCAAGTGGTCCACGTCGTCGGGTTCTCCCTGCGTAATATTAAGACGAATGATCTCGGAAACAATCAGACGGAGATCTTCCTTCGAGAGAATACGGTTCTCCTCTTTCCCCACAATCTCTTCATTCACTTCAAGTCCGAAACGAATGTTGAACTTGTACCGCCCCACTTTGTGCAAATCATAGCGGTCAAAGTTGAAGAACATGGCGTGAATGAGTGACTTCGCATTTTCCGCGGTTGCCAAATCGCCCGGACGAATACGTTTGTACACCTCTTTCAACCCTTCTTCCTCGTTCTTTGCCGCGTCCTTCGCAATGGTGGATTCAAGATAACGATTCGTGGGGTGTGTGTCGACATCTTTGAACATGGCCAGAAGTTCCTCGTCGGCCGAAATGCCAAACGCGCGCAGAAGCGAGGTCACGGGGACTTTGCGTTTGCGGTCGATTTTTACCCAAATGACGTTCTTCGGGTCTGTCTCAAATTCCAGCCATGCCCCACGGTTTGGAATAATTTTCGCCCCGTAGTATCGGCGGCCACGGTAGACATCCGCAGTGAAGAATGCCCCGGCCGAACGCACAAGCTGGGAAACAACCACGCGCTCAACGCCATTGATGACAAATGTCCCGCGCGGCGTCATAAGCGGCAGGTCGCCCAAATAAATTTCCTGTTCCTTCGTGGTATTGAGACGTTTGTTGACGAGCTTGGTTTTCACGCGCAGCGGCGCCTCAAATGTAATATTTTTTTCTCGCGAAGTGACCTCGTCAAACTTCGGCTCATCCAAATAATAATCATCAAACGTGAGTTCCAGATCGCGCCCAATAAAGTCGCGGATCGGGTTAATCTCGTCGAAAAGTTCGCGAATACCTTCCTTCAAAAACCACGCGTACGAATCGCGTTGGACTTCGACCAAGTCCGGAAGGTCGGTGACGTCGCCAAGCGGCACAAATTGTTTGCGCTCGCGCACGGCAGGGGGCTGGCGCTTGTAATGCACCATAGGGTGGGGAGTGATAGGGCGAGAGCCTCGCAAAACAAAAGATCTACCAATGTATGTAGGTAGTTCTTCTTGCTTTACAAAAGCGCGATCTCGCGCATGTGCACCTTAATTAATTTGACAAAACTTAGGTGCAGACCCGGTTGACCGACCAGCCAAAAACGGGGAAAGCGCCCGGAATGTATCACGAGAGCGAAAGGACGTCAAGCAAGGCGGTACCAGGTACAAAAGACTCCTTCTTGGGGCAGTGTCAGCCATCAACCGTCAGAATAATTCGACCTCCAGGAGGAGAGAGATTTCGCTCGACCGAAGCCAAGCGTCCGGAAGCACAAATCACTTCGACAGGAATCGCGACACTGCCCAAAGCAGGAGTCCGTGGAAAAGGGTACTGGGGAAAACGCTCCTCGTCAAGCCTCGCATATGCTAAAATAGCTTCGTGTATGGGACGTAGGCGCTACCGTCGGAGAGTGCACATCAATCCAGAAGCCGCACGCGGCATTCTTGTTTTATTTTTCGCCGCTCTTGCCGGCCTTCTTCTGCTCTCTATGGCAGACCTCGCCGGTGCCGTTGGCCGGTTTATCCAATCCTACGCTTCTCTCCTTTTCGGGTGGGACTACATCTTCATCCCGTTTGTCTTCCTTCTCCTTTGTACAGCGGCCCTCTATCCTGATCGCCGTTATCTCACCGCGTTTCGTGTCATCGGCCTCATCCTGTTCTTTCTCTCCTTCAATGCCCTCGTTCACCTTCTGTGGGTGAAGAGCCCATCCCCCACGCAAGACATGCTCCGCGAGGCCGGCGGGGTGGTTGGCGTGTTGTTTGGCCGTATTTTTGAAAATCTCCTGGGGTATTGGGGGTCGCTGCTTGTTCTCATTCTCCTTACGCTTGTCGCGGCACTTCTCATCTTCAATGCCTCGCTTCGTCAAGTTGTAGACGCGCACGCGCGGCTTCTGCGTCCGCTCCGCGCCCTCGTGCGCCGGCCAAGTTTCCGTTCGCGTGAGGAGCCGGGAGAGTTCAACGAAGATGAGAATTTTGAAGAAGATATTGTGGAGGATATTCCCGAGGAGACCGACACGGGCGGGGACGACGAAATCAAAACGGCAAAGGCTCCAAGTCGGGCGAAAGAAATTTCCGCCTTGAAGGAGCAGCCGCTCACCACCCGCGTCCAACGCAAGATTGAAATTCCTTTGGACCTTCTTGAACACCGCAATGCAAAAGCGATGTCGGGGGACATCGAGCACAATAAAGAAGTCGTGCAGAGCACCTTCCGCGAATTTGGGATTGACGTAGAGATGAGCGAGGTCTCCGTAGGACCGACCGTGACGCAATACACTCTGCGTCCGCCGCGTGGAGTAAAGCTCACGCGTATTCTTTCACTCCAAAATGACCTTGCTCTGGCACTCGCGGCCCACCCTATCCGCATTGAGGCTCCCATCCCAGGAAAGTCCCTGGTGGGTATTGAGGTTCCCAATCAAACCGTCGCCACGGTAAGTTTGCGTGCTCTTCTTGAATCGAAAGAATTTTTGAAAGCTCCCTCGAAACTGGCATTCGCTCTTGGACGCGATGTAGCGGGCGAGGCGTGGGTGACCCAGCTCGACCGCATGCCGCATTTACTCGTTGCCGGCGCCACCGGAAGCGGGAAATCGGTCTGTCTCAATGCCATCATCGTGAGTCTCCTGTACGCAAACGGGCCCGATGAACTGAAGCTCATCATGATTGACCCCAAGCGTGTAGAGCTCACCGCCTATGAAGGCACGCCGCATCTTCTGGTACCCCCCATCACGAAAGTGGATGACGCGGTCAACGCGCTTAAGTGGACGATTCGTGAGATGGAGCGGCGGCTGGATGTACTTTCGAAATTCGGGGCAAAGGACATTAAGGGCTTTAACAGCCGCTCACAAGAAAAGATGCCCTATATTATCGTGATAATCGATGAGTTGGCCGATCTTATGATGTCTTCGGGGCGCGAGGTGGAGGCAAGTATTGTGCGCATTGCACAGCTGGCGCGTGCGACAGGCATTCATCTCGTGATTGCCACACAGCGCCCGTCCGTGGATGTCATTACCGGCATCATCAAGGCTAATTTCCCTGGCCGCATTGCGTTTGCCGTCGCTTCACAAACTGACTCGCGCACTATTCTCGACATGGCCGGCGCCGAAAAACTCCTCGGCCGCGGCGACATGCTTTTTACGACAGCCGAGCTCTCCAAACCTAAACGGTTGCAAGGAGCATTCGTGTCGGAAAAGGAGATTGAGCGTGTCGTGGATTTCTTGAAACATAACGGCACGCCCGACTACAACTATTCCATTACGGAGCGCGCGCGAAGCGCCACGCTTTTTGACGGTACCGACGAAGACGACGAGTTGCTCGACGAAGCAATCCACTATATGATTTCGGCAGGCAAGGCCTCCACGTCCATGCTCCAGCGTCGGCTAAAAATCGGGTATTCCCGCGCGGCACGTATTATGGATATTCTGGAGGAAAAGGGTATCATCGGGCCACAGGACGGAGCCAAGCCGCGCGAAGTTTTGGTGGAGAGTTGGCCCCCAGAAAATGTGGGGGACACCGTGACAACACAAGAGAGAGAATTTGCCGAAGCGGGATTAGAGCCAGAGATCCTCAACGAGGCAACAGAAGCGTCTTCCGGCAAGAGTGTAGAAGAAGATGACGAGGAAGAAAAACAAGACACGTATGAGTTTCGTGGTCCGACCACTTGAGAGGGAGCAGGGGCTTGGAGAGAAACTCCACGCTATGCGTTCGCGTTTGGCGATCTCTCTTGAGATGGCCGAGGCAGCGACGAAAATCCGCGCATCATATTTACGCGCTATCGAGGAGGGCGCCTGGCACAAGCTGCCCCCCTCCGTGTACGTGCGCAACTACTTGAAGAAATATGTGCAGTATCTGGGTGGCGACCCAGTATATTTTCTCTCGCGTTTTGAAAGCGAGTGCCGTTCATGTGATTTTCTGGCGCACGCCCGGCTGCCGCGTCAAAAAGTGCGGCGCGGGCGGTTCTTGGTAAGCTCTCGCGTACTCGCTACGGCAGGACTCTGCCTTCTCTTCCTCTCTCTTATGGGGTATCTCGGCTGGCAGATTTACGGGATTGTGGAGCCGCCAGCGCTTACCGTCTTTACTCCCGCAGATGGGACGAGCACAACGGAGCCAAAATTGGATGTATCGGGCGTGGTAGACGGCGAAGCGAGCGTCTTTGTGAATGGAAGCTCCGTATTGCCCACGCCAAACGGAAGTTTTTCCACAACCGTCACGCTCGAACGCGGGTACAACCTTATCACCATCGAAAGTAAGCGTCGCCACTCCCGCCCATTCGTCATCCACCGTCGCGTTTTGTTCGGTCGCCCGCAAACATGGTATACTGTCGGCGCACGGTGACAGAAAAAAGGAGGAGCTACCTTCTTTTTCTTTTTCCCTGTCAGCTTGTGGAAACATTTTTATTGTATTTCTCAGAAGAAAGACGTAGGCTCAAAACAACCATCCTCTATGTCAACCAAGACGTCCGATTTGCGCGCCAAAGCCGCGCTCGAAGCTATTTCGCAGATTAAGCAACGCTACGGCGATGGCGCCATCATGCGCCTTGGCGAGGCAAAGACCGTAGATATTGATGCGGTCAGCACCGGGTGCTTAAGTATTGACCTGGCGCTTGGTGTGCATGGCGTACCGCGCGGACGTATTATTGAAATCTACGGGCCAGAGTCCAGTGGGAAAACGACGCTCGCCCAGCATATCGTTGCAGAAATCCAAAAGATCGGCGGTGTCGCCGCCTATGTGGATGCCGAGCACGCGCTTGATCCAGAATATGCCAAACGCATCGGCGTTAATATTGACGAGCTATTTATCAGCCAGCCCGATCACGGAGAGCAGGCCCTCGAGATTGTGGAAACCCTCGTGCGCTCAAACGCGGTAGATGTCGTCGTGATTGATTCTGTCGCAGCCCTTACGCCTAAATCCGAGATCGAGGGCGAGATGGGAGACCAACACATGGGTTTGCAGGCCCGGCTTATGAGCCAGGCTCTGCGCAAACTCACGGCGATCATTGCCAAGTCAAATACCACCGTCGTCTTTATCAACCAGATTCGCCATAAGATCGGCGTCTTCTTTGGCAATCCAGAAACAACCCCCGGCGGAAACGCGCTTAAATTTTATGCGTCCGTACGCGTAGAAGTCCGCCGCGCGGCACAGATCAAACAAGGAGACGCAATCGTGGGAAACCGTGTAAAACTCAAGGTTGTCAAAAATAAAGTTGCGCCGCCGTTCCGCCAATGTGAGTTCGATATTATGTACAATGAAGGCATCTCTGTGGCAGGAGACCTTCTCGATCTTGGAACAGCCGTAGAGACAATTGCGAAGTCAGGAAACAGTTACACATTTGGCGAGGAAAAGCTCGGGGTGGGGAGAGAAAATGCAAAACAATTCCTGAAGGAGCACCCCGAACTCATGCTGGCCATTCGTCTGGCTGTTATCGAAAAGTCCAAAGATGTTCCGACCGTTTAGGCGTTGACCCGCTCGGCGTATTCACCTGTTTCCGTGTTCACGAGAACCCGCTCCCCTTCTTTGATAAAAACCGGGGCTTGAATTTTGAGACCGTTATCAAGTTCAACCTCCTTTGTGACATTCCCTGAGGCCGTATCCCCCTTCACTGCCGGAGGAGCTGTCTTTACTGTGTACTCGACTTTCTTTGGAAGCGTCACTGTGAGCGGTATCCCTTCATGCATTGCTACCGTGACTTCTAGCCCCTCCTTCAAATACGGTGCCGTCTCTTCAATATTTTCTTTGTTGATCTCTACTTGTTCGTAGGTCTTTCCATCCATGAACGTATACATTGTTCCGTCATTATAGAGATACTGCATTTTCAAATAGCTCACATCCTCAAACTCCAGTGTTTCGGCAGACTTGAACGAGACTTCCACCACCTTCCCCGTCTGAATGTTCTTCATGCGCGTACGCACAAACGAACTCCCCTTTCCGGGGGAGACGCGCTGAAAGGAAACAACGACCCATAAGCCGCCTTCACGGCGAACGACGGTACCGTTGCGAATATCATTTGGACTGGACATAAGAGAGGGAAATAGGGGTTGCAAAGTTGCAGGGCGAAGAAGCCACAACGGAACAGAATCTACGCAGGAAAGATGTCGGTGTGAGGCAGGACGTGGACGTCATCCAGGCGCGGTTTTTTAAGAAGCGCCATAAGGAGGCGGTCCACCCCAAGCCCATTGCCAAATGTAGGTTGGCGCAGCGATGGTAGCAGTGCTAACAACTCTTCGTCAATGGGAAAAACGCTTTTTCCCGCGCGTTCCCTTTCTTGCCTCTCCCGCTCAAATCGCGCGCGTTGCACCACAGCATCCGTAAGCTCCGTGAAAGCATTACATAATTCAAGGCGCCCGCAAAATACTTCGAAACGCTCGGCATAATAGCCGTCCAAAGTAGGGGCCGCAAGCGCCGCTTGCGGGGTGGGGTACTCATAGAGAACAAGCACTTCATCCTCCGGAAGAGTGTTCTCTATGCGGGAGACATACATCCGATAAAACACGTCCGACCATGAGTCGTCTTCCGTTGTGTGGATCCCAAGAGTGTGCGCGGCATCATGGAGCTCACGCAGCGAAAGTCTCCCGACATCTACTATCCCGACGTGTCGCTCAAACATCTCTTTTATTTTGACGCGACGCCAGGGACGGAGAAGCGGGTGATCCTTCACGCCAAGAGCCTCCGCCACCGCATGCACAAGCTCTTCCGTCTGATCCATTCCTGCAAGATACTCCATGCCCCCTTCGTACCACTCCACCATGGTGAATTCCGTTGCGTGCGTGGCATTCCATACTTCCTCGTCACGAAAGACTTTGCCGAGATAAAAAATCTTGTCCATGCCGGCCCCGAGCAATTTTTTCATGCTGTACTCCGGAGACGTTAAACAGGCGGCACGACGATCCGGTTCCCCGGGGCAGTGCAAGGTAACCTCAAGGGGAGTAAGCGAGGGGTCAGAGTCCGGAGAACGGAGCAATAGTGGCGCTTCGATCTCTATATACCCGCGCACAGCAAAAAAGGAACGGATGGCGGACAACGCCGCCATCCTCTGCCTCGCGATCGTACAGAGCGAGGCCGCATCCTTCATAGTTACTCGGCAACAAAGGGAAGAAGCGCCATGATGCGCGCCTGCTTGATGCTTCCGGAAAGTTTGCGCTGATGAAACGTACACACACCGCTGCGCTTACGCGAGACGATCTTTCCGTACGAAGAGATGTAGCGTTGGAGCAGCTTGCTGTTCTTGAAATCAATGACAAGAGATTGGTTCGCGCAAAAAGCACAGTGCTTTGCGCGCGTAAGTTTCTGTTTTGCGGATGATTTGGACTTGGTTTGCATACGTTAGAAAGGAATATCTTCAAGACGGATTTCCTCTTCAGCCGGCGGTTGCGCCATCGGAGGAACAGGTGACCCCATGGCAGGCGCGCTAAATTCAGCCGGGGGCCCGCCCGGCGCGCCGCCGCGATCGAGCATAATCATGTTTTCTGCGATCACTTCTGTGGTGCGACGTTTCTGTCCATCTTGGCCTTCCCACTCGCGCGTCTGCATGCGACCCTCAATAAAAATTTTCTTGCCCTTGCGCAAATACTGTCCGCAAATCTCCCCAAGCTTCCCCCACGCAACGATGTTGTGGAACTCTGCCTGTTCTTGTTTTTGCCCGGAAGCATCTTTCCAGCTGCGATTCGTCGCAATACCAAACGAGCACACGCTTTGCCCGCCGCCGGTTTGGCGTAGTTCGGGGTCGCGCGTGAGATTGCCGATGAGGAGCACTTTGTTAAGCGAGCCAGTAGCCATATTAGAGATTTTCAAGCGTTGAATCTTCCAAAATCTCATCGAGCTTTTTGTCGAGTTCCTCGGCGGTAAGCGATTCCGCAGCTGCTACGGGTGCCGCAGCAATGACAGGAGCGCTTGCGGGAGGAGTCGGGCGGCGGCGCAAAATCGAAGGGGCCCCTGTTTCAGAGAGCGGATACACATACGACGCCATCTCAAACGCCATGCCCGCTTCGGCAGGTGTGCGACGTGTAATACAATGGCGCAAAACTTTCTCCCCCCACTCCAAACGGAGCGTGCGGTCGATTTTCTTCACGGCTTCGGCAGGGATCGTTGCCTGCAGGAGCACATAGGTTCCGTGCTTTTGGCGGCGAATGGGATACGCGAGGGTAAGCTTTCCCACTTTTTCATGGCGGGAAATTTCCCCACCGGCGTCTTTCACAAGAGCGGCAAGATTTTCCATGATGCCGTCCACTTCCGTATCGGTAAACGCGGAAGAAATAATGTAGAGAAACTCGTAGATCATAAGCGCATTGGTCCTCCGAAGCTTTCGCGCAGGAGGACACCCCGCAAGAACGAGGTATGGACAATGAATTAATGCCGGCACACTAACGATTTTTGGCAGAAACGTCAAGGAGCGGTATGATCGTGGCAATTATGCACATGGTTATTGCAGGAAATCATCCTGAACTCACAAAGGCAGAGCTCCTCTCCCTTGACCCAAGAGCAAAGATGCACGCGGAAGAAAACGGCGTTTTTTTTGTGGAATTTCATGCTCCGCCCGCAGAGATATTTCAGAAAACAGGTGGAGTCATTAAAGCGGCCGAGTGGTTTCTCGATGTTCCCACATTCGATGAAGAGACTCTGGCCGCCATCCTTACAGAAACGCTCCCGAACCGTAAAGGACGCGTAAGTTTCGGTATATCCGCCTATGGGCATACGGGGGGAGATGTAAAAAAACTCGGCATGCAGGTGAAACGTCTTGCGCAAGAACGCGGCATGTCGTGTCGTTTTGTGGTAGACCGTTCTCCTGCTCTCGGCGCCGCAACTATTTTAAAAAATCACCTCCTCGAGGAGGGGGCAGAGTTTGTCCTTGTACAGAAGGCAGCGGGAATGGCGATTGGCCAAACAGTGTTTATTCAGCCGATTGATGCCTGGAGTGTTCGTGACTACGGCCGGCCGTCACGTGACGCCCACGCCGGAATGCTTCCCCCAAAACTCGCGCGCATCATGGTGAACCTTGCAGGAAACAAAATGGAGCGGACGCTGTGGGATCCGTTTTGCGGATCTGGCACGGTCCTCACGGAAGCAGTCGTTCTTGGGTATACACATGTGTACGGAAGCGACATTAAGGAGGACGCCCTTGCAGCCACAGAGAAAAACCTGTCCTGGATAGAACAGCAAGCATCCGTGTCTTTTGAAGCACTCACATTCAAACACGATGCGCGGGATCCCCTACCTGCCGACATCCCGCAAATGTTCGATGCTATTGTGGCTGAAGGCACCTTGGGTCCCCCAGAGCGCAAAACAGCTGAGTCGTTTTCGAAAATTATTCAAGAACTTGAAGAATTTTATCGGGTGGTGATCCCCACGCTTGTTGGATCACTCGAAAGAAATGGCGTGCTGGTCCTCGCCGTGCCGTTTTTCCGATCACAGGGAGAAGAACATTTCCTCTCGCTTGGGACACTCTCAAAGGAGCGGTGGACATACGCGCGGCCCGATCAGCACGTGGGGAGAGAAATTTGGCGCATAAAAACGGAATGACGCCCTGGGGCGTCAAGAAGGGAGAAGGAACGAATGGATGAGGCTCCGGTCAGAGGAGATCATCGTCATTGGCGCGCATGGGGGAGGAGGAAGTTCTCGAAACTCTTACCTTGCTTTCCTCCAACCGGAGCCGTCCATCTGCCAATACTGCCGTTCGCTTCAGCTTCGGCACAGCTCTGCTTCGACAAGGGTCGTATGAGCACAGCACAGCGTCTGCGTGAGCGTCCCTCCGTGGCAGATAAGGAGGGAGGGACATGCGTCTCCTAGCGTAACTCAAAGAGCGGGGACTAATGACAGTAAATCAAGTCGCTGCTGCCGCGTCAAAGAAGTTATGCACAGAAATGACGAATCCCACCAGAGTGGTGGGAGAGAAAGGAACATTCACACAGGCGCGAGGCGGGCGAAGGTGTCCGGATGCAAACGATTGTATCTCACAAGAAGTTGGAGAAACTCCCGCGTCTCCGTAAGGGCACACACGGCAATGCCGGCACCCCGCAACTCCGCGACAGCTTCGGTGCTTGCCACAAGGGCGAGCACAATACCGAGGATGACCTCGCGCTGCCGACGGAGAATCGGCTGCGTGCTATCGAGCACGGGACAGAGCAAGAGTCCGCGGTCTCCGGGAACCGTATGCGCGCCGTGCAGAAAGACGGGGATCCCCCGCAGAGCCTCCGTGAGACCGTCAAGTAGGCCCTCGTCCTCCATGGGGAGGATCACCGTGTAGTTCCCGCCCGGTTCGTATCCGTCTTCCATGAGGGCTTCCCGTAACCGCTCGCCGATGTGCACAAGCGAACGCGCGGGCCAGGAAATTCCCCGACACGTAGGCGAGTCGAAGAGCACGGGGAACTCCCCCTCACGATCAACCTTGAGAATGCCCGTTTCGAAAAGACCGAGGAGGAGTTCCGTGTCCGCCGCCCTGAGCATGCGCATGAGTACCTCCGGCCTCATGCTACCGTCATTGACCGACCAGGGCAAATTCGATACTATCGCGACGGGTAAATCCCACGGGCCACTAGCTCAGCTGGTAGAGCGCTTCCATGGCATGGAAGAGGTCAGCGGTTCGATCCCGCTGTGGTCCACCATAAAACCCAGACCCCTGGTTTTTTTGTTTCCCTAAAATCGAAAACGACCTCGGAGGTCGTTTGGTCCCACTACGCGCCACTCCGCCTTGCGGCTACGTTCGGCACGACGTTGGGGACAAGAAAGAACGTTCAGGCAGGGACAGGTTCTGCAGTGAGCTCCACGAGAGGAACGCCGAGCTTGCCAGCTAAGAGCTTCAGCTTCTGCTTGAAGATGGCGTTGGTAGAGAGATTCCCCTCCACACTCTCGAGGGCGTGCAGGACCGTCGTGTGGTCACGGTTGAAGATCCGCCCAATCTGGGGAAGCGACATCGCCGTCCCCCGCCGGATGAAGAACATGGCGACGTGCCGAGGCTCGATGAGCCGGCGCGGACGCCGCGGTCCCTTGATGTCTGCCTGCGAAACGTTGTAGAACCGGCAGACCACCTCAAACACCTCGTGCACCTGCAGATTCGGCTCAAGGTGCGTCACCCCCACCTCTACATCTTCGACACTAGGCGGACGGCCACGAGTGTTGTAGATGGAGCGCGCCCACTTCGCGATGCCGCGGAGCGCATGCTGGTTCGCACTGGCCCGCTGAGCCATCATTGTAACCACGTTGGGCCCCACGCTCACCCCCTCCTCGAGACACATCTGACGAAGGATTGCCGTGCGCGTTGACCTGTCCTGCGTCTCAAGCGGTACCGAAAGTCCCTGCAGGAGGAAGTTCGTCAGACGTTGTGGCACCCCCGGGATGTCGCGGAAGTAGCGGCTACCAGAGATGACAACACGTCCGCCACGCGCGTGGACGATGCGTAGCATCTCCGCGAAATTGCCGTGGAGTTCGGGAGGAGGCAGGGCCTCCTCAAGGCCGTCGAGCAGAAGCATGTCATGCTTCCGATGTGTCTCAAAGAAACGCAGCGAGGCCGCTTCCGTTCGGGAGTGTAGGAGCTCGAGTCGGAGATCCCCACCTTCCATGTACGTGACGTCCATCGTGGGATGCAGAGACAGCACGCGCTCGCCGATGGCCCGCAGCAGGTGCGTCTTCCCCGTTCCCTCCCCCCCAAAGAGGTAGAGTGGGCTGTAGGAAGATCGCCCCTCGGCCAGAGCAAGCACCGCATTGTGGGCAAAACCGTTGGTGCCCACGACAAACGTGTCGAAACTCATCTGTTTGGTGAAAGGTCCCATCACTACCTCCACACCAACCCTATCGTGAGCTTTGAGAAAAAGCAACAAGAGGATATACTGCCGCGCGTATGCTCCAAGTTGGTATTGTCGGCCTCCCCAACGTAGGAAAGTCCACCTTATTCAAGACGCTTACCAAAAAGCAGGTGGACTGTGCGAACTTTCCTTTTTGCACCATTGAACCAAATGTCGGAGTCGTCGAAGTGCCTGACGAACGCTTGAAAGCGCTCGCCGAGGTTTCCAAATCGCAAAAAATCATTCCAACGGCGATAGAGTTCGTCGACATTGCTGGATTGGTGAAGGGCGCCCACAAAGGCGAGGGGTTGGGAAATAAATTTTTGGCAAATATTCGCGACGTGGATATGATTTTACACGTCGTACGCGAATTTTCTGATAGCAACGTTATACACGTAGACGGAGATGTGGATCCTGCACGCGATGTAGAGACGATCGAGGTGGAGTTGGCGATGGCGGATTTTGTAAACGTGGAAAAGCGACTCGATGGCGTAAACGCAAAAGCAAAGTCGGGCATGACAAAAGAGATCGAACGACAGTTAGCTCTCTTGGAGAAATTGAAGACGGCCCTTGCGGCAGGACATCTGGCAAAAACGGTAGAGCGCACAGACGACGACGCGCTGTTTATGCGCGAGCTTTCGCTTTTGACCGACAAGCCGATTTTGTATGTGGTAAATATCAATGAAGCCTCTGCCGCAGATGCATCGTGGAAAAGTCCGCTCGGCGAGGCACGCACGGCACTTCCGATTTCCGTGAAAGTCGAATCGGAAATTGTCGACTTGCCAGCAAGCGAGCAAAAAGAATTTCTCGATGCCCTCGGATTAAAACAAACCGGACTCGACCGGTTGATTACAAAGTGCTACGAGATGCTGGGACTCGTGACATACTTTACCTCTGGAGAAAAAGAAACGCGGGCGTGGACAATCGTGCGCGGAACAAAGGCGCCGCAAGCGGCCGGCGTCATTCACACCGATTTTGAAAAAACATTTATTCGCGCCGAGATTATTTTTTGGAAAGACCTGGTGGAGCTAGGCGAAGGTGGTGCGCGCGAAGCAGGAAAACTCCGCATCGAAGGAAAAGACTACATCATGCAAGACGGCGACACCGCCCACTTCCGTGTGGGGGCCTAACGACAACAGCGCTGTCTAGGGAACCGTCGTCTCTGCAACAGTTTCTTCAAGCGGCACAATAGGTTCTGGGGTGTCCATCCCTTCTTTCAATCGCGCAATGCGCGCGGCGACAATCGCCGCGTCCGACGTCGTCGTCTCCATAGCCTCAAGTTGCTTTATTGCCTCGGAAGTTTTTCCTTGTGCCTCAAAAACTGACGCCAAGAACCACCGCGCGTTGGCAAACGTAGGCGCAACCGCCACGGCCCGACCAAATGCCTTCTCGGCTGTGGCAAAGTCGTTCATGCGCAGAGCAAGCACCCCACGTTGGAACGCCACTCCCACATCAAGCGCGTGTACGCGCAGAAGCTCATCGAGCTTTTGCGCCGCTTCCTCCAGTCGTCCTTCCTCTTGGTACGCAAGAGCAAGATAAAAATGTGCGGGCGCATAATCTCGTTTCAATCCAATAGCTTTCCCGAAAGCCTCTTCTGCCATGGCGAGGGCTTTTTGCCGCTTTTGTTCCGCCCCCCTTCGCTCATCGCCCGACGAGGCAGAGAGAGTACGATTCAGCAGCCCGGCCTCTACTAAATACACGCGTCCAAGACCAACCACATTGACGGGATTCTGCGGCTCAAGGCCCGCAGCCCGCTCAAAGGAGAGCCGCGCAAATTCTCCCGCGTCGGAAAGAAGCGGCATCGCCTCACGATATACGCTGCCGCGCACACGCCAGTTAACGGCATTGTACGGATTCACATCGGTAGCACGTTTGGCGGCATTAACACCTCCTCCAATAGTGTTCTGCAGAGCGGTAAGTTCCGCTGACGCGAAATCCGCAATCGCCTTCCCTGCAAGCATTTGGCGCGCCTTCTCAAGAAGGGCTTCCGAAAGACTTCGATACACCGCGTCATCATGACGATTAAATGTCGCGGCGCGCACGAGAGGATCGAGCACGCGATCAATCGATTCCCCGGCGCGATCCGCCCGGATCGCCTTTGCGAAAGCGACCTCTCCCACATGCCGCTCACCTGTTACAAACATGAGCGTGAGAAACCCGATCGCAAGCAGTACACCGGCGAGGCTCAAAAGAAGTCCCGCGCGCGGAGAACGTGAGAGCGCCCACGAACGCTCTCGCAAGCGGTCGGCGCACAAAAGCGCCGAGAACAGATAGAAAAGGAAAAGAAGAGTGAGATTTTCACTGTAGAGAAACAAAGAGACGGCAAGGGTGAGCCACGCCGACCCAATCGCCATATGCGTGTGCCAGAGCGCATGTCCCCGATCGCGGAGAAGTCCGTGCAGAAACAGGCCTGCCATTCCTGCCACCCAGAGCAGAAAAACAAGAGTGGGGACGACACCGAGCGTGGGAAGCATGGTCAGAATAAAATTATGCGCCCGGTCAAACCGCGTATTCCAAAAGGATGTCTGATTGATATCAGATGGACGGAAACGCTCGTAATCGTACGCATAGGTTCCTGGTCCCGTGCCAAAAAAGAACTTCCCATCTTGAAGTGTCTGTCGCGCGATATTCCAACTGGAAGTCCACGTAGGCGTAACTTCAACGGGGAGACCGAGAGAAAAGGGGCGTGCCAAGAAAAGGAAAAAGATCGCGAGAACCCCCATGAGCGTGGGCAACAGGAACCGACGTGTGTGGGGAAACTCTTCGGCTCGGATAAGCCCCATGACAAACAGCGTGCCGACTCCCACCAGAAGCGCTACCCACAGTGCCCAAAAATCAAGCGCAAGAAGATAGAGAAGACTCACGACACAAATAACAACGACAAGCACTTTCTCCATGCGCCCAAACAGACCAGAAAAAAAGACGTCGTGATCTCCCTTGCTGCTGGCAAGCCACAGCGCCAAACCAAACACCGAGCAGACGACGCCAAAGAGACCAAGTGCGTTGAGCGTCCCGATGGGATTGAAGGTGTTCCCTTGTCCGGGAAGAAGCGCCCACCCGAACGTATGCGCAAGAGCGGAAAGGAGAACAAGTGCGGCCGAGAGGAGAAGCGCAAAAAAGGTCTGGCGGCGAAACACCGCGATAGACGCTTCTTGGACTACAAGCCAGAAAAAAACGGTAAGCGCGCCCGCCGTCAAAACGCTTTGATACTGCTGGAGAGCCGAGCCGACAAAACTCTGATATCCCGCGGGAGAAAACAGGGCACTCAACAGCACAAGAGCAAAAAACACGACAGGCAGAAGGACGGCTAGGCCGCGGCGGAGCGTGATAGTGCGCGTCTCAAACGCCCTGGCACACCAAGCAAGTGCCGCCACAGATACAAGCAGGAGCAGAAGAGATTGCTTGTTGAGTTCGAGAGGATCGAGACTCCACGGGACAAAAAGCACGGGGAGGAAAAAGACGAGCGCAAGCAAAGAACCCTGAACCGTAAACGAGAGCACGGCGTGGGGAGAGAGTTTCATATTACTCGCAATGATAACACAAAACTCTTCCTCCCCATGTGTATTTTAACGTTTTAACCGGAGAGAATTCATCACGACAGAGATGGAGGAGAGCGCCATTGCCGCCGAGGCAATCACGGGGCTCAAAAGTCCGGCAGCCGCAAGCGGGATACTGAAAACGTTGTAGAAGAACGCCCAGAAAAGATTTTGTTTGATCGTTCGGTACGTCCTCTGCGAAAGCCGGATCGCTTCGACAACTTTTTCGGGCCCTCCCCCCACAAGCACCACTTGTCCTGCCTCAATCGCAATATCCGTGCCGCTTCCCACGGCAATACCTAAGTCAGCTTGTGTAAGCGCGGGCGCATCGTTGATGCCATCCCCCACAAACGCCACCTTCTCCCCATTCGCTTGCCGCTCCTTCACACGCAGGAGCTTATCCTCCGGGAGAACTTGCGCCACGATGTCCTCAATCCCAAGCTGGCGGCCAATTGCTTCCGCCGTCCTTTGGTGATCACCAGTCAACATCGTCACCTGCAGCCCGCGCTTGCGCAATGCCGCGATAGCTTCTTTTGCTTTTGGCTTCGCCACATCTGCGATGCCAAAAATAGCAAGAATTTCTTTGCCACGCGCGAGAAGGGAAATCGTCTTTCCTTCGGCGCGCAGGGCATCAATTTTTGTTTGCTCTCCCTCCACCGTGCCCGTCACTTCATGCACCCATGCCGCAGACCCCATAAAAACCGTGTGTCCGCCCGCCTGGCCTCGCACCCCTTTGCCCGAGACGGCCTCCACGCGCTCGATAGTTTGAAGCGGAACATTTTCCCCTTTTGCGAATTCCACAACAGCGCGCGCGAGCGGATGCTCTGATGACGCCTCAAGCCCTCCGGCCAAACCAAGCAAGGTGTTCTTATCTACATTGCCCGCCACAGGAATAAAGTCTGCCACGTGCGGTTTTCCTTCTGTGAGAGTCCCGGTCTTATCGAAAATGATGGTCGTAATGTCACGCCCGCGCTCCAGCGCTTCGCCGTTTTTGATAAGCACCCCTTCGCGCGCGCCGCGCCCTGTCCCCACCAAAATCGCCGTGGGAGTTGCCAGCCCAAGAGCGCAGGGACACGCGATCACCAGCACGGCCACGGCATGGATAAGCGCCACGGGCACCGCGTTTCCAAGTCCAAGCCAGACGAAAAACGTGGCAAGAGATATAAGCAAGACAATCGGCACAAAGATCCCCGAGATTTTGTCCACGAGTTTCTGAATCGGCGCCTTCTTCCCCTGTGCGTCAGACACGAGTCGCACGATTTGCGCAAGCACCATGTCCTTCGTTTCTTTTTTCACCGTGAGTGTAAGCGCCCCCTGCAGATTCACCGTCGCCCCATACACCAAGTCCCCAGGTTTTTTTGAGATCGGCATGCTTTCTCCTGTAAGCATCGACTCGTCCACCGACGAGAGGCCTTGCAGAATCTCTCCATCCACCGGCATTTTCTCTCCAGGCTTCACCAGTACACGATCCCCCACGCGCAAGTTTTCTACGGGAACATCTTCCTGTGATCCGTCCGGGAGAAGTCGGTGCGCCATCTTGGCGCCAAGTTCCAAGAGCTTGCTGATTGCCTCGCTCGCTTTGCCTTTACTCTTCGCTTCAAAGAAACGGCCGAGAAGAATAAAGGCAGTGATGATTGCCGCCGTCTCGAAGTACACCTCTCCGCCAGAAAACATCTGCCACCAGCTAAGAATAAGCGCTGCAAGTGTGCCAAGAGAGATAAGCGTGTCCATGCCCGCCGCCAGGTGACGTGCTTGGCGCAGGGCCGTCTTGTGAAAGACCATACCCGGTCCAAGCACAACGATCGTGCCAAGAATCGCTTGGAGCCACGGAAGGGTTCCAAGCATCGCAAGAACAAGAACGGGAACGGCTAGAGTAAAAGCGATGGCGCTTAGTCGCCGCGTCGTCCGCATTTCCCCATGCGCCATATGATCTCCTCCCTCCGTATGCCCTTCGTGTTGCATCTCAACGTTGTACCCCTCTCTCTGTACGGCCGTATGCAGAGCATGCTCGGGCGATAAAGTCTCGTCATGCTCGACCATGGCCTGCTTGAGAGCGTAATTGACGTTCGCCTCTTTCACGCCAGGAAGTTTTTTTAAGGATGACTCGATCCGCACCGCGCAGGACGCGCAATGCATGCCGCCGATAGTGAATGTCGTTTTCATAGATTTTAAGGATTTACAATCAACGTACCGCTCGTCATGCCCATTGAACACGTAAACGGATAAACACCGGCTTGTGGAGGAGTGAATTCAAACCGGTTGTAGCCGCCGCGAAGACTCAAACGCATGCCAAGCCCCGGTACAATGAGCGTGCGCGCACACCCAATGCGGTTCGCCGCATAAATCTCCCACACGGCGGGAATACCCGCTTTGAACTGCACCGTGCGCGGCTGATAGAGAAGGTCGGATGTGACTTCCATCTGCACAACTTGTTTACCATCTACCAGCACGGGCTGGTTTGTCGCGACAACGTCCCGCGCCTTTGGCTCGAAACGTATCCCGACAAGATTCAACCCATTTTGGGCATTGAAAAGACCAAGTGCGAGGACGAACGCACCGATGAATTTCGTGAGATTTGCCGTCCAAGCCTTGCGCGTCCCCGATAGTGCCGCGCCAAGCCCCAGAAGCGCTGGCGCAGTCCCAAGTGCAAAGATCATCATGACAAGCGCTGCTTCCGTGGGGTTTCCCGTGGAGAGCGCGTAGAGCTGCATGGACTGCGTGAATCCGCACGGAAGGAAAAACGTCGCCGCGCCGAGAAGAGCTGGCGCAAGCGGGTGTTTGGCATGGGCAAGGTCGTGGACACGATGCGAGAGCCACTTGGGAGGACGAATGGCGCGCGAGGAGAACTCAAGCAGATTTGCCCCAAGCAGAACCATAAAGATCGCAACCGCAATCACCAGTACGCCGTTGCCAAATGGCGAGAGCGCAACGCTTTTTCCTGCAAAACCGATCAGAGCGCCAAATGCGCCGAACCCGATCACGCGGCCAAGATTAAAGAGAATGTGTGGTTTCAGTCGTTCGAAGACACTTGCATCGGCATATTTCTCTCTTGTGGCGGAAGAGACGGCGACCACCAGTCCAGAGACGACCGCCGTGCATGTCGAGAAAGCTGCAAGAAGTCCCACCCCAAAAACCGCGCCGAGTCCGACAATGGAATCAGTATCTGGCCCCGTCGCAATCCATCCCGCCCTTCTTATCAACAGGTAGAAGAGGACAACAAGAGCCACGAGCAGAAGCGGGTGGGGCCCAGAAGACGGAGAAGATTGTGGCACTTTTTGCTCCTCCGTAAAGCGATAATGGTGCCCCTTGAGAGCTCCGTTAAGATCGTGCGCCGTCAGCCGGACCCCCCCCTCTAACTCCATCACCACGCTTTGCGCCGAGTGAGAGACATGAACGGTGCGCACGCCGGGAAGTTTCCGCAGCTCGCGCTCAATGAGGATCTCGCAGCTTGCGCACGAGGTCCCCGAAACATGAAAAGTTTTTTTGTGAGTCATACACGAATAAGATCAAGAACAAAAATGTTCTTGACTCAATCGCGCCTGGCAACGGAAAAAAGAAATGCAGGGTCACGTGCACGAGGCACGAAAACGGGAGTCGGCAGAAAATCCATGCGGAATAGCTTTGTCAAAATAATGACAGCGGCGGCAAAAACGATGAGGACCATTCCCGCCTCAAGGCCCGGCACAATCATTGTGTCGGTTGCTTCATTTACACACACGAGCTGACATTTCTCATCCGCCATCGTTTTCATCCACGTATGCTTTCCAGAAACAATAGAGCCCACAAGAAGCGTAAAGCTCACGAGCACAACGACAAGCGCAAGGTGAATCCATGACGTTTTCATGTCGCTACATTACACCCTGTGGTGTGTTTTGTACACGGAGGTCCCGGCCTCTCTGGAAAGAAAACGGTTCTTGTGCTACGGTGGGGGCATGAAGTCCGTCCTCGTAAGCTTTTTCCTTATCCTTTTTGCCACGACAAGCATCGCGGTGGTTTTTAATATGCACGGAGGAGAAATGGCGGCCGGAACATCCCATGACTGTCAGCTCCCCGCAATGTTCGGGCTCGCCTGCGTGCCCGATGGGGATGTCGGTATGGCCTCCCATCACCTTACAGCCGCGCGCACATTTATTATGGCCACGTCTGAGGAAAGTGTTGGCACCCTGTGGTCCGTTCTTCTGGCCACGGCCATCACGATCGTTGTCTCCTTTATCCTCACGCATTTCACCCATCCCGCCGCTCTCACACAAAGGTGGTTCGCTCGCGTGCATGAACGTGTCATTCGAAAGTGGCGGCATTGGTTCGCTGTCTCGCAAAGATCCATCTTTGACGCATTCGTCGCTTTTGCGCATGCGCCTCATGCCAGATGATGGCAGAGATCTTCGCGCATGCGCTCGCCTCCTGGCGAGTGTTTTGTTTATGCGACTATTGTTTCTATGTCATCTCTTACATCACCAAAAAACGCTCTCCCTCTCGCGGGAGTGCTCATAGCCATCGTTGTGCTTCTTGTCGGTTTGCGCGCATCTTCCGGTCCGCCGAAAGCTGTTTCCGCAAACTTGTCCGGAACAAAAATAACCGTCTATAAGTCGCCGACCTGCGGATGTTGCGCAAACTATATTGCCTATCTGAAACGCGCCGGTCTCGAAGTGGAAACCATCACAACAACAGAAATGGAGGCCGTGAAAAATAAAATGGGCGTGCCCACAGGATTCACCAGTTGCCACACATCAGAAATCGGCGGGTACACGGCCGAGGGACACATCCCCCTTGAGGCATTAAGCAAGCTGGTCGCCGAGCGGCCATCTCTCGCAGGTATCGCCCTTCCCGGCATGCCCTCTGGTTCTCCGGGAATGCCCGGCGCCAAGCAAGGACCGTGGAGCATTTACGGCTGGTCCGCCAATACAAATCCGGAGCTTTACACAGAATCCTGATCTATGCGCCGGCTCCCTATCCTTGTTGCGGGGCTTGCCTCGGTCTCCCTCCTTGCACCGCTTCCTGCTCTTGCGCATTGTCCCCTCTGTACCGCAGGGGCGGGGCTCGCGGCACTCCTTGCTATAAAGCTCGGAGTAAGCGCTATGTCGGTCGGTGTCTTCATCGGTGCCTTCGCCGCCGCGATCGGGCTTTGGACGCACCGCCTCCTCAAGAAATCCTACATCCCCGCCCAGGCCGCTATCCTTGCCATCCTTTCCTTCCTCTTCACGATCCTCCCCTTGCGTATCATCCTCGCGCAGTACCGCTCGATCTATCTCTCTCTTTCAGGTCCCTACGGTTCGTGGCTTAACAGAACGTACCTCATCGACATCTTCGTCGCAGGAAGCATCATTGGTGCCGTTCTCCTTATCGCAGCTCCTTCCATCAGCCGATGGGTTAGTAGGAAAAGAGGGGGGAAGCTCTGGCCATTCCAGGGAATATCCATCACGGCGTTCCTTCTTGTAAGTGCCGCAATCATCATTGAACTTCTCGTATGGATTCCACCCTTCTCGTAATCCTCATCGCCATAGGATTCTTCGTCGCAGCAACCGCCATATTCTCTCGAACAAAACGAGCGCTCTGCGCCGTGTGCGCTGCCATAAGCGCAACATGGATTCTCCTTCTCGTTCTCTCTCGCGCGGATCTGTTCCGCGAACCGCGTCTTGTCGCCGTTCTCATGGGAGAAAGCGCCGTGGGAGTTATGTTCTTGCTTGCAAGGCGCTGGCCCGCATTCGCATTATTCCGACTCCCCTTCCTCCTCACTCTCACGTGGCTTACCGCCATAATCGTCGGCGTGAGAGGAGACGAGGCGCCCACGTTGATCGTTCTCCTCGCTCTTTGGTCCGTGTTTATCCTTATTCACTTGATCCGGCACGTGTCGTGGGCCGGTGCTCTGTGGCGCCGCATCACTGCCTGTTGCCGTAATTGGTAATCCTTATGGAACATGACTCACCTCAAAACAACCACGTACTCGAGAAACCATCCGAAGACGCCTGCTGCGCAGACACTCCCCGTTCTGAACCTAAAAAGAAGACGGGGGCAGAGACGAATTACTGGAAGATTGCCGCTATGGTTTTCATGGGGCTTTTCTTCTTCAACGCCTTCTTTCGTGTTTCCGTCGCTCCTCGACAAGGGGTTCGTCCCGCCACGCCCACAAAAACAAGCGCTTCCTCTGCTCCCGCTGTAGATTTAGATGCAACTCTTGCCGCAGAGAAGGAGGTCCTGCCGCCGGATGGAGTGGAAATTCCCCTCATATGGGGGGACCTCGGGAGCCGAATGGTCGAAGCGGGTGTCATTGATCGCCAGAAATTCGAAGCCATCTATACAGGCAGTGGGGGCCTGAGTGAAGGAGAAAAGGCTTTACTCTATGGAGCCGATAACGGTCGCCTGCGAATGGATGCGGAAAATTCCCGGTTTCTCTTGAATCTGCTATGGGCATTCGGCCTTGGCAACAAGAGCGACGTTCTCGATAGTGGGCCCATGCAAGACCCGCGATACGGTGGGGCTGAACGGTTCGCCTCCACGGGTGGATGGACATTGGCAAACGGGCAAGCAATGGACCACTATAGCAAGCATGCCTTCGTGACCCTCACCCAGGAGCAAGCAGACCGCGTTCGCGCCGTGGCCGAAAACATCTATCGACCGTGCTGTGGCAACAACACCCTGTTCCCCGACTGCAATCACGGCATGGCCATGCTCGGACTTCTCGAACTCATGGCCGCACAGGGAGCAACGGAGGACGACATGTATAAAGCAGCGCTTGCGGTAAATGCTTATTGGTTCCCCGATACGTATCTCACCGTCGCAAAGTATATGCGGGATACGCAGGGAACTTCGTGGAGCAAGGTAAGTCCCAAAGAAATTTTAGGGGCTGCCTATTCAAGCTCGTCTGGGTACCAACGCCTGCGCCAACAGAGCGCGCCCGTGCAGTCCTCAGGTGGAGGCGGGGGCGGTTGCGGTGTATAGGCCAGACGCACAACGAAAGACAAAACAAACACGGGGCGTGGGGTGCCCCGTGTTTGCGACTGTAGAAGTCTTGGTCGTGGTTCATGGGACGACAAGCATCTCACGAACCCCGAAGGTGAAAGAACGCAGGTCATTCTGTCGCATGGGCAGAAACGTCTAAGGTTTCAACTGCCTGTTCGGCAGGGACCTGTTGGGGTTGTTCCGACAGACTCATGTCGGCTGACGCTGAAGCAGGTTCTTCTGTAATCATCTCTACGGGAATCTCTTCGCTTGGCTCTTCTACAGGCGACACAGTCGGTTCTTGGACTGGTTCAGCAACAACTTCCATTAATTCTGGCCCCGGCTCTAGAGGAGCCTCCAGTTCTGGCTCCACCTCCGGAGAGGTCTCTTGCTCTGCAACAGGTTCTACTGACTCTTCGACTTCTGGAGTTTCCTCTGGCGTCTCCTCCAGAATTTCCGGTGGCACCTCTTCCTGGATTTCCGGAAGCTTCAGATAGCGCTTCGGTTCCACATCTTTGCGATACCCGATCGCATACCAATCCACAGTAACGCCGTTTTGCTCACCGCCAACCTGGACAAGATCAAACCCGTTGGCGTTTTTGTTCTCCACATACACCGCGACAGCAGACGCGGGCGTTGCCACCACGCGCACGGGCACCTGATTTGAGATAACGTCGTTGAAACTCGGATCCTCCGTTTCGAACGAAACATGCGCCCGGCCGTTTTGAAGTTCTACACTTCCGGCAAGCGTAATGTAGACCTCTGGCGACGTTGTCGCGTAGGTTTGTTTCCATTCCTCTTGATACGTGCGCACCGTCGTGGAGATGAGCCCCTGTGTTGTAACGTCGCCATTTTCGGAAATCTTCCACCGCTCGCCGATGCCGGAGAGTTCCCCCACGTTGAGCATACTGTTGCCGCCCGCATAGAAATTCCCGGCAAGGTCAAGACTGGAAAGGGACATGCGGGCTCCCGACGCACGGTTCTCCGCAAGCGAGGCAGGCCCTGCCCAATACTGCGGACGAATAAAGGCGATAATGCTTCCCACTCCCCCCGGTGATGCCTCCATAGCGAATCCGATGATAGTACCCGCCTTTGTCGCTTTCATGGCAACTCCCGGCGTAGAAGAAGATGTGAGGGGATCGCCAATCTCGATAGCGCCGCCTTCGTCGTTTACAAAAGTCGGCACACGGCCTGCAAGCGCCACCGGATAATTTCCCGGCGCGTTTTCTCCGGCAAGAAAACCTGGGCGTGTAGAAACAACGCCCGCAATTTTTTGGCTGTAGTTTTCCCGGCTCCGCTCAACGGATTCTTTAGATGCCGCAAAGACGACAATCTCACCGGGCTTCAGCATCTCTGTTGAGGGGAACATTTCCGCAAAGTCATAACTTCCCGTGGCCCACCCAGATGCATTCGTGCGCATAAAGTCTCCTCCGGGACCTGCGGAACTATCATAGAAAATGTAGCGGTTCGTTTGTGGCACACCTCGATCGGAAGGGTAGAGGTGATCGCCTACGATGACATCTCCCGCTACAGAAAATGTGCCGCTCTCGTTCACGTAGGCAATCTCGGCGCCCACAGCATCACGCATGGACAAACGATAATCCGTCGTGTTCGTCACGATGGTCTGGAGCGAAATGCTGCGATCCATAACCGATCCGTCAAATGCCGATCCGCGCAGCGAAAGCGACGGGGAATCCACAACAGGGGTAAGCACGGTCGCATCACCCGACGATACAGAGAAATCACTCGCCACAGCAACAGCCGTTCCGTCCGCCAAAATTCTGCTAGCGGGGTTCCACTGCAAATTTACAAAGACGTCAATGCGATCTCCGATTCCTGTATACGGCTCAAGGGCAAAACCGAGGACGAGACCGGGTCCTGTCGCTTTCATTCCAACGCCGGCCACGGAAGAAACCGCGATCGGATCTCCCGCCGCGATCGCGCCACCCTCGAGATTCACTTTCACGGGCACGCGACCGACAAGAGCGATTTTGCGCTCATCGGCATCGAACGTATCGTTCTCTCCATTGTTGAGCGTCACACCCGGCGAGGTAGAAACGACGCCGAGAAGACCCGTCGAAGCATCCGCACGAATAACAGCCCCGTCCGCCTGCAATCCGACAAGCTCGCCTTCCACGAGTGTCAGATCAGCGATGGTGTAGACTTCGGCGACGTCAGCCGCACCGACACCCAAACCCGTGTCGAGGAAAAGTTCCCCCGCCGCCGTCAGACGCATTTCGTCATCGTCTAAAGCAATCACCCCCCCGGCTGTCCAACGAAGATCAGACGGTGCCCCATTGGAAATGGAGGCGGCACCGGAGGCTGTATACATTTGCCAGCTTCCTCCGGAGAGCCCTGAATCAATACCCGAAACGGAAACGGAAGCAAATCCCGTCGTAAGCCCCGTGGTAATTCCGGTTTCGACACTCTCGGTCGTACTCCTCACCGCAAGATTCCCCCCATCCAGTCGAATGTCTCCGTCCGCTTCGATGTCACCGGTAGCATAAATGTCCCCTGCTCCCGTCGCAAGCGCATTATTCGTATCCGGTGTGCCATTACCGTCTACCTGGAAAAGATTGCCATAGAAATATCCCGAGTAATTCGTAGCTCCGCCGCTCGCCGTAGCATACACACCGTAGGCAGTCGGAGACCCTGTACCCCCGGTGCTTGCATCCACCTCAAGACCAAAGACTGTCCGATCGTTACCCGAAGCATTATTTCCCGAAACATCAAGAGTCAACCCAATAGTGTTTCCTCCAAATGTCCCCGTTGTTGGATTCAGGGTGATGACCCCCCCACGCGGATTTGTAATTGTTCCTCCTGCAGGCGCAATATTTACATCAATGCCATCCAGTGTTGTGATGGTTCCTCCGGTTGTTTCTATATCGAGCGCCAATCCATTCGCCGATACGAGCGTTCCAAGCGTCTGAGTGAGAGCGCCGTAGAATAAATCTACCTCCCCATTCACCGTCTGAGATGCCGAGAGATCAACGGAGCTGCCCACTCCAGTAGCAATGTTTGTGATGTCTGCCACACTATCGAGCTTCACAACACCGAGAACACCCCGCACATCGGCGATCGTCGGACCTCCAGATGTCACAGAAAAACCGCCACGAGCACCGATGATGGGATCATCATCAAGCGTCGGTGTACCCGTTGTTGCTACGTCTCCGTTAACTCCGATAAGCCCACCATCGGCCCCAGAACTTTGTGCCGTTGTCACCGTAAAGGCCCCGCCCGCAACATTTGATGTAAAACCGGCTGTCGTATTTGTGAGTGTTCCGCGCACGAGCGAACAAGCAGAAGTACAGGCAATGGAGTCTGTGGCGGTAATCACGGCAAAGTTACTAAAGCTTGTCGACTCACCAACCCCCACATGTCCCTTAACCTCAAGCGTGTTATCGAAATCCACCGCACCGTCCACGTTCAACTGATCGTCAATGTAGACATCGTTGTTGAAACCAGCAAGGTCTTCTACATAGAAATCGTTCCCGCCAGAAAAGGCAAATCCTGCATCCACAATATTCTCCGTGAGGGATGTCTGTCCCACCACAACCGCCCCGCCGAAAGCGGAGGAGCCAGCGTTCACAAGAAGCGCCATACCGGTTGAGTCCGTATCCTGCGTGATCGAAAGAACATTCACGCTATCCGTAAGTGTTCCTGCTGTCGGCGTAACTGCGTTGGAAAGGTTGAGTACGGATCCTTGCGTCGTGTAGCTACCAAGTAACGTTGGGTCATTTATGACGGACGTGCGTGCAATACTCGCCGTGTCAAAGTTGTCTGTAATCGTTGAAGCCGCTGTAAGCGTACGACTCGTGCTGACTTGAAAAGAATCCGTCGTGTCGGCTGTCACGGACCCGGAAGCCGTATGCGAAAGCGTAAGCAAATCGTCTCCGTTAAGCGATGTCGCGCTAATGGCAACGGCTCCTGAATCCGCCGTGATGGTACGTCCCACGCCAGATCCTCCTGCGTCGTAGGCAGTATCGAGTGTGACGCTCGATCCCGTAAGATCCGAAAGGTACGCAACCGTGCCGGTTTCATTTTTGAACGTGATGGTCTTGTCTACAGCCGTGGGATTCGTGATCGCAAAAATGGTTTGAAAGGCATCAAGAGAACTTCCCTCAAAGGTAAGTGCATTCGTCCCTGCCCCATCCCCAATGTTCACAACACCACCAATGTTCACCGGAACGGCATTGATGGTATTGAGGTTGAGAGCAACGTCACCCGCATCAATGGTAAGCGTGCTGTCCGCAGAAATGTTGTTGTCCGCTAAAGTCAGTTCGCCAATAGTAATCTGCTCCGTGTCATCGCTGAGAGTAATGCCGCCGATCAGTTCGACATCCCCATCCCCCGTCACACGAAACGCCTGTGTTCCGTTCACGGCCAAACCAAGAAGCGTTTCGGTAGCGGCCGCTGTTGTGGGATTGAGGTAGAACACTCCAGCCGAGACGCCAGTTCCCGTCGGATCTCCTGTGAGCGTAAGATTTCCGCTTGAGCTTGTGATGGGAATAAATGAACTCGTCCCGCCCGTGAGCGACGTGTCGTAGCCGTCCACATTTTCCGCGTTTAACGCGTACGGCGACGATGTAAGGCGCTTGCGCGGAGAAAGAGGCTCGCCGTTTACCGTCACGCGCAGATAGAGCGCCGCGTTGTCGGCAAAAACGGAATCGTTGATCACCGCGTAGGCCGGCGACGCTCCCGTGTCGCCAAGATTTTCTGAAAAAAGTCCGTCCGTAAGTGTTACCGTGCGAGCACTGGGCGAAGTACAAGAACTTGAATTGTTCGACCAAAGACATGTCCCCGCAGTCGGGTCATTATAAATTTCGAAAATCATCCCGATGTTCGCATCCGTTACCGGCACGCCGTTTGCATCAAGCAACCGTCCTTGATACGTGATGATGTTAGGCGGCGACGTTGCCGCGCGCACAGAAGGGAACGCGCCCGCCAACAAACTCGTTCCAAGCACAACGATCCCCGCCAAGCGGAGAAGGGCTACGTTGAGTTGGAGAAAGTGTTTTGCGTTCATACATCCTTCTTGCGCAGAGACACATCGACAGCAATTTCGGACGGTTCCTTCTTTGCCGTAAGATCAATCGGTTTCACTTCATGCGGCTGGTAGCCGTCTTTCTCAAACCGCGCATAATACTCGTTTGGTCCCACCAAGAAACTGTAGCGGCCTTTGCGATCCGTCACCGCTGTCGCAAGCAACTTGTTGTAGACTGGCTCGAACACACGCACCACGACTTGCGCCAGAGGCCGGCGCGTCCCTTCGTCGTAGACAATCCCCCATCCCTTTGGCTTCGTCGGCCGGGCGAGCCGGCGCGCAAAGAAGTACACGAGCACCTGCAAGAGAGCTATCGCGCCTATCAGAACACTTGGGCGAATGACCACCATAACAACGGACAGCAGAACCCCAAGTACTCCGACAATTTGCTGGAGCACCCGCAGACTTTCGCGGAGCTTCACGCGCGCCGGCGCATGGGCGCTCCCCTGCGCCAGAGAGTCGAGGGGGATATTTGCCGCCACCGTGGCATGCTCCTCCACAACACGAACGGTTTCGCCGTGGTAGAGATCCAAATATCCCCCATCTTCTTTGCGATCACGCAGGATGCCGCTTGGGAAGGTAAACCCTGCTTTCACGACGCCCAAGCGATACTCCCCCGGATCCACCAAAAAGAAGTAGCGGCCAAAACGATCCGTCACGCGCGTCTGCAACAATCGCCCATCGGTAAGGCGATACAGACGCACGATAGCGAGATCGATCGGCATTTTAGTTCCCGCGTCATATACCACTCCCCAACTTTTGCGCCGCCGGCGCCAGAGCAGGAGAACAGGGGACGTGAGAAGATACTGAAGGAACGGGACAAGGTTAAAGCTCGCAGAAAGCAATACCGTCGAGGACACACCGGTTGCGAGGAGCACCGGCGCGGCAACGTCGATGCCGCGTTGGACGGACGGGCTTTCCCGTACCGCTTCAAGCGTCTCATTGGCGCTTTCTTGAATAATGTCGGCAACCACGCGGAGCTTCAGAAGCGTGGGAGCGGACGATGTGATCACGTCTATGATGGGTGGCGGTTCGCGTCGAAGCTCGATAGGCATAGCCACGATGGTATTCGTGACGAATGCCGGAGCGGTCTGTGCAGGCCTGTACCCAGAGCCTTCAGCGCGTACATAGTACTCGCCGGTTGGCACATACCACGCAAATGTCCCATCTTCTGCGGTGGTGACGGGGTTCAACTCACCAAAAGGCGAGCCGTCCCACGAGGAAAAAACACCACCTTCACGCACAAAGAGCTGCACGCGCGTGTACCCAACACGCTCGCGTTCACTTTCGAGCATCTCGAAAGTGAACCCAAACGACCTGGGAGAAAGGAGCACGCGGGAAAGAACTTGGCGGTTATCACCTACTCGCTGCCAAAGAACAAGCGATGCCGCGGATCCAGGCACGGTGATCGTCGCGCGCAGCCCCTCGTCAGTGCTTTGCAAGAGGTAGAGATCGGCACCGACCTCAAGTTCAAGTCCGTCTGCAGGAATTGGTGAGGAAGGAATCGTCACCGTAAGGGATCGGCCGGCAAGAACTGCGAGCGCATTTTCCGACGGATAGAGTTCAAGAAGGTCGTTACCCACAAGGTAATGGAGATCGAGTACCGGAGCACCGGCAGACGGTTCGGGCAGATCTTCCACCGTCACTTCTTCAGCCTCGTCTGTGTCCTCGCCTGTCTCCTCCTCTGCCTCATCTCCACCCGTAAGAATCGTCTCGGTACTTTCTTCGTCACCAACCACAATATCTTCCGGCTCTTCTTCAACAATGACGGTATCTTCACTCTCGTCCTCCTCTTCCTCAACAACGACATCTTCTTCCTCTTCAGCCTCTGGCAGTGAACTCGTCGGCGTCGCATTGGCAAGCGCGCCAGAAGAGAACAGGTTCGCGGTATCCTCGACAAATACGGCGTAGAAATACGTCGTGCCATTCGCCAGTCCCGTGTGCAGATGCGACTCTGTGAGACCAAGCAAAATGATCGTGCCATCCGTGGGAGAGGTGGGAGAACGGTCGGTGCGATACACGATCCGAACGCTTGAAAGATCCGTCTCCAGGGGAAGCAGCCACGAAAGAGCAACCTGCCCGTTTCCCGGAGTTGCCGTCAGCCCCGATACGTTCGCCGGTGGAAGCTCAGCGGGAGTCACAAACACGCGGTCTACCGTTTCCGTCTGATTCCCCATCGCATCGGTAGCCCGAATCTTGTAGTGATAGAGCGTGCTTGGCGTAAGACCCGACAAAATCACTTCATGCTCATCCGTAAGCCCGAGCGGGGACGTCACGCTTGATCCGTATGCGCTCGTGAGACCGTAGAAAACCGTGCCCGTCGTGAGCTCATTGGTGAGCCAATCAATGATCGCCATCGTACTTGAAACATCCGCGCTGATCTCGCTGATGACCGGCGGCGTTGTGTCTTGCGTCGTGAAGCTGAAGTTCCCACTTGTCACCGTGTTGCTGCACAAATCGGTTGACTCAACCTGGAATTGATAGACCGTGCCAGACGAAAGACCACCGATAGCCGTCGTGTGATTTTGCACGAGACTCGTATCCGTTTCGGTTGAACCATAAGAGGTCGTGAGACCATACCGCACAATTGAGGTTGCATCTTCGCTCGTCTGCCAAAGAATGGCTACAGAATTCGCGGTAGGTACGGCGGAGACATTCTCTATCACTGGCGCTGTGGTATCTGTGCAGAGACTGGGTGGAGAGGGAAACCCGCCGCCGCCACCCCCTCCTCCGCCGCCGCCAGAACTCACGGAACCACTCACGGGAATACTCCCGCCCGAACTGATGAGAGGAATCCAGACATTACCCGTGTCACCGAAGTTTCCACCAAGCGCAATCGGATACGTCCCTACCGTTGAGGGATTCGTGATGCGATTTGTCCCTGTCCCCGAGCTCGTCGCGTTCGTGCCGATGCGCACGGTAACCACGCTCCCGGCAACGATAGGACTTGCCCCGCCAACACAGATCGCAATGTCGAGCTGATCGCCGGACATGGCAACGCTTGTCTGTACCCCGCCGCCGCAGCTTGCAGCCGTGGTGAGCTGTACGCCGTCATCAAGAACGTCCACGTCATCTTCCGTAATCGTTGCGGTGTCAAACGATCCATCGAACGTGAGCCGGATAAACGATCCGAGACTTGCACCCGTTCCAGTTGTAAAGGACAACGTGTGATTGGACGCTGCACTGACCACGTGGCTCGTTGTCGTGTCTGATAGGGCACTCACTTGAGCCGCGTAAGCCGGAACAGCCACGCGCATCGCCGTAACAAGTACCGCGATACACGTCGTTATTCCGATGAAGCGTTTGAGGAAGGCCACACAGATCGTTTCCGTTTATTGATGATGCTCATTCCACCCCACACGATGACAATACCGACTGCAACGAGCGCGCCCGTCCGCCACGGCCAGACCCACACCGTTTCCTGCCGAGCGTCCAGAAATGTTGTCCCAAGCCGCATACTCGCGAGAACGTTCACGGGTCCCACGGCAAACGGCCGCCATTCGGAGCGCAAACCCTCTGTCATTCCTTCAACGAGAGGCGCCTCCCACACACGAGTGGCACCAGGAAGCACGCGCCGCTCGTTTGGATTGAGTGCTGTCGCCACAGAGCCACCAATCAACGCATTGCTCACAAGCTCCCCGTCCGGTTTCACATACACCGTGCCAGAATTCTGCACGCGTACTTCTGCCTGGATAGCTCCAAGAGAAGAGGCCCAACGCGGAGTGAAGTTTACCGAGACAATCTCGGCATCTTCCCGAATCTCCGGCCCCTCAATGGTGAGGAAGAGGAGATGCGCTGCTTGAGTCGCGAGACCGTCAGTGGCGGAGCCAAAGAAAATGGCTGCGTAATAGGCTCCCGGACGCGCTCCCGGCGGGACAGACACACGAACAGTAACGGTTTCTGCCCCGTTTGGGTCGAGCAAAAGCATGGAAGGCTCAACCCGCATCCACGACGGGAGATCGTCTTGTGCTCCCCCGTCAAAAATGGCATCGCCATCTTTGCCGGGAGTAAAGTTCGTGACGAAGAATTGAAAGGAACGAGGGGTGGTCTCCGTGTTTATCACGGTGACCGTCTGCTCCACGACTTCCCCCGCACGCGCACGCAGGTCAGAAATGGCTGGAGCCACTCCCACAGCGAAAGCGCGATGCGCGGCCATCATGAGGCCAACGCTCACCGCAAACACTTCAAAAGATCGGCGCCACAATGAACAAGAGATTGTTTGCATACGAACCAACAACTTGTGAAGAACTCGCAGCGACCTTTACGTCAAGGTATCCCTTTGCCTTTCGGCGGTCAGAGGAAGCGACAGAGGCAATCTGTTGCGGCGTCGCCGTAATAGCGGTGTCCGCGGAATCGAACGTGGATTCAGAGAGCGACGTATCAGATGCGCGAGCACCAAACTCACCACTACCAGCCGTTACTGTTCCATCCGAGACGTCCGCGATCGTTTCGCTTCCCGTCGTGAAGTCCGTATCCTCTGAAACGTAGACATTAAATCCATTCGGTACATCCACAAAGGACTGCCAGCCGACAAGTCGGTGCATGACAAGATTCGTTGTAAGCGTCCCGTAGCTCATCGAGGTTCCAGAACCGCGATACACATAGTCATCCGTCCCATCAATCGTCACCGTCGTGTTAGAAACGAATTCATCCACCGTGATGTTGTTCCCGGCAATCGCGGTGATGACCCCAACAGCAACATCGTGGTTGGTAGATGCGTTTTCGACCACGAAGATGAGGTCGTCTACCGCAAGACCTCCTGTGCCATCTACCGTGACCACCAAGCCAGAGAGCGCCGTCGCCGTCGAGAGAACTGCTGCCTCCTGTACGCCCGTTGAGATGGTGATAATCTGGTCAAAGATCCCAGCACGATAGCCGCTCTGTAGAACATAGGAGCTACTTGAAGCAGTGGCAGAAACCCCTCCGGTCGTATCGCGGAGAATGTAGCTCGCACTTGATGCAGTATCGGACCCCCCAACAGAAAAGCTGTCCGCACGAACTTTGTAATTTGTAGAGGACATCTCGGCCCAAGCAGTGGAGCTGGACAGGAATCCCAGGAAAAATATGACCCCCACTATCATGAACCTCATACAGTGAGGATAATATCATGAATACATATTTGCGTCAATTACCCCTTTTGCTAAAATTAGATAAAAAAATGCTCAACTTGAGCAATTTTTTTATTCAACTGTGGATAGAATTGCCATATTTTTCGAGTATTCCACCACTTATCCACAGATCTACTTATTTGTCTACACTGTCGTTGACATCTTGAATGAGTCCAGACTTATGGCTATCTCTTCAGGAACTCCTAAAATTGACTCGCCATCCTCCAGCTCTCCACAGGCAAACCAACGGGCTTCTTCAAAGTCATCCGGAAAATGAATGTCGCCGTCTAAATATCTGCAGGCGAACTTTAGACAGACACTTGGCATACCATCAGGTCTTACATAGGCCACGGAACCTATATATTTGAAGTCGTCCACCTTAATATTTGCCTCCTCCATTGCCTCACGTTTAAGAAGAAGTTCAACAATATCAAGCCAATCCTCTACAGTGCCATTATCTCTACTTGGTGCGTGATTTGTGAGGTCCGACCACTCAAGCTTTCCTCCAATTGGGGCCCATAGGCCTCCGTGAATCATTTGCGTTTTTGCGCGTTTCAGCAGTAGAATCCTTTCATTTTTAACATCTACAGGAAAACAAACAGCCACCACATAGAATGGCTTCCCCTCGCGAATATTCTCAATATTTGGTGTGTATTTCACTGGTAAAGTATAGCATATATACTCACTAAGCTGTATGTTTCACGTGAAACAAAAAACCAGAAGATCTGGATTTCATAGATGGCCTAGAGCACTTCGCATGATCATCATGCGCTAAAGCTCCGGAGGGCATCCCCCATAGCCCCGCGGCGGGGTGGCGTGGGATGGTGGACCACAGCGGATTCGAACCGCTGACCTCTGCAATGCGAATGCAGCGCTCTACCAACTGAGCTAGTGGCCCATAAATTTGTCGAAGACCTTGAATGCAAGACGGAGTTCAAGTGTCGCACCCCCGCCTTACAGGCCAATGCGCTCCCCGCCGCACAGCCCAGTGGGCAGTGCAGGCGGGCCCGCCAGTCTGCAGCTCTGCTGCTAGACGGCGGGTACCAACTGAGCTAGTGGCCCAAATTTAATCGAACTAGGTAGTCACAATAGCTAGTCAACCATCCGCAGTTCCTGGTGGCAGGAATGATTCGTGGCCTGCCATTCGTAGCTCAGACGTCAGTCGGAGCGAAGGATGGTGTCCCTGGACGGAGTCGAACCATCATCTCGTCCTTAGGACGGACTTGCTCTATCCATTGAGCTACAGGGACGGAGAGCGACCACCATGTTTCACAAGAAACACTAAGCGTCGTAAAATGGTGTTGGCTGCGGACGTGCTATACTGTGCGCGAGCAGTATATTTGGAAAACGAAAAAATGAAAAGGGATTTATGAATTATTTTGAGATAATCATTGCTGGCCTTTTTGTCTCGCTTATTGTCTATCTTTTACGTCGTACCTCCAACCAAAATGATCCCTCGTCTTCCCTTACGATCCTAAACGAAACTGTTCAGAAGCTTCACGACCGTCTTGACCAGATGACCGAATCCCTCTCCAATAAGGCTGTCCAGCAGTTCCAAATCTCTCAACAGCAGCAGCAACACAGTACAAATATTATTTCTGAGGTGAAGGAGAAATTGGCAAGGCTAGACGAGACAAACAAACAGGTCTTGGGGTTTTCGGAGCAATTAGGCCAGCTTCAGGACATCCTTAAAAATCCGAAGCAGCGCGGCATTCTTGGTGAATATTGGCTTGAAACTCTCTTGTCGCAGGTGCTCTCTCCAAAACAGTATAAGATGCAGCACCTGATTGGAAAAAACGAAGATGGGGAGGACCTTATCGCAGATGCCGCAATTTTTGTTAAGAATTACACGGTTCCTATTGATGCAAAATTCTCCCTTGAGAATTATAACCGAGCCGTGCAAGAGGCCGACGCGGATCGAAGATCCCAATTCGAGCGCGAATTTAAGCTTGATGTAAAGAAACGTATTGATGAGGCGGCTAAATACATCCAACCAGATCAGGGGACCGTGCCATTTGCGTTTATGTTCGTCCCGGCAGAAGGGATCTTCCACAATCTTCTCACCTCAAGCGTGGGCGGGGTAGCCGTCAACCAACGCGATCTTGTAGAATATGCTTTTCAAAAGCATGTCATGATTGTCTCTCCGACTTCTTTCTACGCTTATCTGCAAACGGTCCTCATGGGTCTTCATGCTCTCCAGATAGAAGAATCCGTCGGAGAAATTTTGAAGAATGTGGGCCAGCTTGAACGACATCTTAAATCCTACGAGGCAATGCACGAGAAGGTGGGAAAACATCTGGCGACCGCCGTGGGCGCCTATGAGGATGCATCGGGTGAATGGCGGAAAGTACATAAGGATATTCTGCGCGTTCTTCCTGAGGGCGCCCCTGCTATTCCTGCTCCCGTTGACGATCCAAAAGTGATGGGGTAGGATGGGCGCACTTTTTATGCCAAATCTTCAAAATGCAAAAAAGGCGCTTCGGCAGTCCGTGAAGCACGCCGCACGTAATAAAATCGTCGCCGAGGAACTACACTCGCTTCGCCGCAACCTACGCAAAGCTCTTACCGGTAAAGACGCAGCGAAGGCGAAGGAGCTTGCAAAAACACTTGTGCAGAAGTTTGATAAAGCCGCAAAGAAGGGGATTATCAAAAAGCAAACGGCCGGACGTCTTAAATCGCGGATGGCACAGGCACTCCGGGCGCTTCCGTAAACCACACAAGCATCTCTTCCAGAGCAAGACCGAAATCTTTTCGGCCTTGTTTTGTTTCTTGGTCAAGAGAAAAAGCTTTATCGTGAAGGGTCAGAAGGCGCGCACGCGAAAAGTTCCGCGCCTGGCGAGAGAGTTTCCCTGCCACAAATGGATGGATGCCAAGTTCGCGTGTGAGTTCCGCTTGACTCAAGACGGGTCTTTTCTCAAGCAGATCCTTTGTGCAAAGCAGCAGGCGCACCTGCCGCACACACAGAGAGAAGAGCTCACCGTCCGACGATCCGACATTCCGTTGGTTTGCCAAAAGATTTACTGCTTTCTGTTTATTCGGTCCCGACATGGTATCGAGAAAGTCAAAAAGACGATCGTTGAAGGAACTTGCGACAAGCAAGACCACATAATCAACCGTGATGGTTCCTCCCTCTGCATAGGCAATGAGTTTTTTTATTTCTGTGTCGAGTCTCCACGTGTCTTGCGCGGTGCGGAGGATCAGCTCGCGTAGAGCCGCCTCTTCAATCACCCCGCCTTGTGCCGCAATCCTCTCGCGCGCCCACCGAGAAAAAACGGCCTCTGTCATAGGACGAAAAGGGTAGGCAAATACCCCCTCCTTGCCCGTGAGGGCTTGGAAAAACGCGGTGCCCTCAATGTCTTTCGTCTCGCCCGCATCTTCAAAAACAACAATGGTGTCATGCGAGAGACCCTCGCTTATTTTTGCGTGTTCCACGGACAAGTCACAGACCATTTCTTTACAAAGAACAAAGCGTTCTTTTGCAAACAACCCGCCTGTGCGCACAACGCCGGCGAACGAGGCCGGATGAGGCGCTTCGTAAAGTTCCACAACGTTCTCTATCGCAAAAGGGAACTTTCTGCAAAAATGGTCCCTGAGCTGGTGAACCTTCTCTTGTACACGGAATCGGTCTTCGCCGTAGACAAAAATTACCATACGGCGCCAGTATACCCTGCATTGACAAAACAAGAAAAAAATGCTAAATTGAGAGCCATAACATTACTTCTATGCCATTTGAACGAGGAGGACATGCGCCGGATCAAGAGGATTGGCTCGACGAAGAGCCGAAACCAACAAGAACCATGGACGACGCCCTGGCCGAACTTGAGCAGTTTCCTATTCAGGAACATCCGCGGGAAGTACACAAGCGTCAGGCGGGGGAGAAATGGAATCGAGAATTGACCGCACACGACAGTTTGGACGAACGTAGCCACAGAATCACGGACGTGGCGCGCATGGGCGCACACGAAGACGAGGTGATAGAGGGCGCGCCGTCCGAAAAGGAAGTTATCGAGAAAGCTATCCTGGCACGCGATCGCGCACGCCGCGCGAGCGATCTTCTGGCCGCAAAGCATGTCATGAGTATCAAG
This sequence comes from Candidatus Uhrbacteria bacterium, assembly GCA_016187485.1. Taxonomy (NCBI): domain Bacteria; phylum Candidatus Uhriibacteriota; species Candidatus Uhrbacteria bacterium. Next base: position 235,481 of record JACPJO010000004.1, read on the forward strand.
CGTTCCGAAGACAAACGTGTGGAAGAATACGGGACGATGGACGCTGCACAAGAAGCCCTCATGCACAGTACGCACGAAGAAGACATCACTCGCCAAGCGGAAATTCTTTCAAAGATGAAAACGTGGCGCGAGTCTCTTTCGATATCTGGTGAGGAACTTGCTCGCCGATCAAAAGCGGCGAGAGATCGTGAGACGGCGCGGCTCCATGCTATCGAAGCTGCAAAAATCGGAAAGACGCAGAAGGTTGCGGCGGGATCGGCGTATTTGAAATCTTTAGAGCAAGCAGCTCGACGTGCCCCACAGGAGCCACAAAGCGCGTGGCGGAATTTCTGGCATGGAATGTTCTCAAAAGACCGCGCGCGCGCTGAAGCAAAAGCACAAAGAAAGATGGAAGAGCGCATGGTGAAGAACGTCACCGTCGTCGAGAAACCGCCGACGTTCCTCGGAAATTTGTGGCGGAAAGTAACAGGCGCAGAAGCGGGAACACGCCGTTCACGGGCGTACAGAAAGAATATCCAAAACACTTACGGGACGAACGCCCCCTCCTATACGTCGGAAACCACTCTAGCTCATTTGCAGGGACACCCGCGACCAAAGGAACAGAAGCCGATGACAAAGAAAGAATCCGCGCGCACCGAAAAAGAAGCGGCTTAAGAAACACTGGGGTTGATGCCCCAGTGTTTATTTTATCTCCCCCCAATTTTTCCCCGTGTGTACTTCCACCACCATGGGGATCTCGTAAGACACAACGCCCTCCATAATTTTTTTGATCTTCTTGGAAAACTCTTCCGTCGCGCCGTCTATCACCTCAAACAGCAACTCGTCATGCACCTGTAGAAGCATGCGCGCTTTTTCTTTCATGTGCTCCTGTATGTAGGCCTCGGCCGTAATCATAGCCTCTTTGAGAATATCCGCCTCGGTTCCTTGAATAGGCATATTCACCGCCATGCGCTCCGCCGCGGCAACCAGCTGCGGCACGCCGCTCGAGATCTCCGGAATGTACCGGCGACGGCCGGAGAGCGTTTCCACGTATCCATCCGTACGAACTTTTATTTTCGTCTCGGCAATGTAGTCAGCAATGGCGTGGTGAATCTCAAAGTAACGCGCGATGTAATTTCGCGCCTCCTCAAAACTCACACCGGCATTGCGCGACAGGGCGCGTGGCCCCATACCATAGAGGATACCGAAGTTGATCGCCTTCGCCGCACGCCGTTGATCCTTCGTCACCTCCCCATCAGGAATCCCAAACATCTGTGCTGCCGTATGCGTGTGAACGTCTGCGCCGGATTTAAACGCCTCCAAAAATGGCTTGTCTTTCGCCATGATGGCCGCAATGCGTAGTTCAATCTGCGAGTAATCTGCAGACACAAATACTCGGCCACGTGGCGCCACAAATGCTCGGCGAATTTGCCGGCCGATCTCGGTGCGAATAGGAATATTCTGGAGGTTCGGCTCCGAAGAGGAGAGCCGTCCCGTTGCCGCCACCGCCTGGTTAAACGTCGTATGAATGCGACCATCCTTGCCAACAAGTTCCGGCAAGGCATCCACGTACGTAGACTTAAGCTTTGCTAATTCACGATACTCGCCAATAAGCGGCACAATGGGGTGGGCGTCCTCAATCTTCTCAAGCTGATCTGCCGCCGTAGAAAGTGTCGTCTTGGTTTTCTTGATTCCCTTCGTGGCAATGTGGAGTCGCTCAAACAGCACCTGCGCAAGCTGTGAAGGGGAGTTGATGTTAAATTCCTCCCCGGCTTCTTTATAGATACGCGCCGTAAGTCGCGCAATCTCTTTGGCAAACGTCCGGCCAAGCTCTTGGAGAAAATCTTTATCAACCAAAATGCCCGCGCACTCCATACGGTAGAGAATCGCCGCGGTCGGCACCTCGATCTGCTCAAACAAAGAAAGAAGACGGTCTTTCTTCAGACGTTCCGTAAGCACAGACGCAAGAGCACCCAACAGAGAAGCGCCTGTTTTCACACTCTTAGGGGAAAGCTCAGGAATGGACTGGCGTAGAGCATCAGAAACGACGAGAGGAAAATCGTGCGCACGTGTACCAGAGTGAAGAAGGTAGGAAGCAAGCATTGTATCGAACACCGGAGCTTTTGGTACTTCCTCTGGCGACACGTCAAGCGCGTGAAGAAGCGCTTTGTAGTCATGCGTCACAATGCGGTATGCTTTTTGCAGGCGGGCGAGAATTTTTTCGCACGTTTTTTTGTCGGGAGTTTCAAAGATCTCTACGTGATCCTCCTCCGCAATCGCCACAGCCCCAAGTGTGGAGCCAAATAAGTCAGGGGACTGGCGGGTAACGAGAATCCCCACAGCACCCTTCGGCAGAGACACGGATTTTTTGTGAGGCGCCGTCTCTTGCAATCGCGGGGATGCGGGAGATTCAAGACGACGAAGAAGAGTGCGAAATTCAAGCCCCTCAAAAAGTCGGCGAAGCGTCTCCGTGTCTGGCGCGGAGATTTTTGCTTCTGCAATGTCAAAAGTCATTGGCACGTCCCGGATAATCGTCACGAGCATTTTTGATTCCTTTGCGTCGGACTCGTGTTTGCGAAGTTTCTCTACGAGCGACGCCGAGAGATCCTTCGTCTTTCCCGTGCGCAGTGCCGTGTACAGTTTGTCGAGCGAGTGGAACTTTTTAAGAATCTCGGTCGCCGTCTTTTCGCCCACTCCTGGGATACCCTTCACGTTGTCGGAAACATCCCCACGCATTGCCTTGTAATCAATAAGTTGATCCGGATCAAGTGTGTAACGTTCGCGCACGGCCTTCGCGTCATACGTTTTTGTCTCGGACAAACCTTTCACAAAAAACAACACGTGCGTGTTGTGGTCCACCAGTTGCAGGGTGTCCAGATCTCCCGTCACGATGCGTGTATCAAAATTCTCCCTCTCGTCGCGCCGACTCACCGTGCCGATAACGTCATCCGCCTCGTATCCAGGGGCCTCAATCGAGGGGATGCCGTACGCAGTGAGAATTTCTTTGCAGAGCGGAATTTGGTCATAAAGTTCCTGCGGCTGTTTCACGCGTGTCGCTTTGTACGTCGCCACCGCCTCATGACGGAATGTCTTACCGGGGAGATCCCACGCTACAGCAAAATAATCCGGTTTATAGTCACGTAATATTTTGTCTACCACCATGGTAAATCCATAGGCCGCATGTACGACGCGTCCGTCACGCGTCGTCAGTGGGGGAAGCGCATGCCATGCACGGTGGAGTAGGGAATTACCGTCCAAAATATAGAGCGTCCGGCGTTTCATATGAGCTTTAGTGTAACACGGAAAATCGAAAGACCATCCGTGTGGATGGTCAGTGAGTGTGAGCGGCCGCCGCCGCTTCTCTCTCGGCCAATGAGGTCAGCATCGGTTCGAGGAGAAGCGGCGGGGCCGGGTCACGCGACTTGCGTCGCTAGTTGGCGTTGGCCGCCAAGGCGCCGTCGCCCTTGCCGGCGTCGGTCTTGGACGTCGGGCCCGTCGTGCTGGCGCTCCAGCCGTCGGTGGTGTCGTCGTCGGACTTGCCGAGCAGGGCCGCCGCCTGGAACTGGGTGCCCTGCAACGAGTCGCCGTCGATGACGAGGGTCTCGTCGCCGTTGCAGAAGGCCACGTTGCCGTTCGTCGAGACGCCGAGGACGTCGAGATTGCGCAGATCGTCGGGCAGGTCGACCCGGTTGGTGGTCTGCCCCGTCTTGATCTTGCCGCCCTTCATGTCGATCTCGATGATCTCGTCCTGCGTGGAGACCGAGTAGCTGGTGAAGTTCTCGCCCCAGCACTTGCTCAGCATCTTGATGGGGCTCTGCGTCTCGTAGCTCTCCGTCCAGTTGCCGTCGCTGGTCGCGACCCAGTTCATGATGCCAAACGTCCAGATCTTGCGGCTGCCCACGATCGCGGCCGCGATCCAGCCGTCGCCGGTGACGGTCCACGTGAAGCTGACGCCGTCCGTGAAGGGCAGGGCGATCATGGTGATCTTCTTGCCCACCAGGAGACCGAGAACCTTCGCGCCGCGCGAGATCATGTTGATCTTGTTGCTCCGGCCGTCCCCGTAGGTGAGCCCGTCGAAGCCGGCCCAGCGCAGGGCGCGCTTGAGCGCGCTCACGACGTAGTTCGTCTGGTCGTTGTCGATCTTGTCGTCGAGCGCGAAGACCGTCGTGTAGTCCATCCCCGTCGGGCGCGTGCGGCCGATGCCGGCGAAGTAGCGGTAGCTCTGGAGGTACTCGACCGTCACGCTCACGGCGCGGTCGATCAGCTTGAGCGGGATCGTGACGAGCACGAGCAGGAGCGCCGTGGCCGTGGGACGGAACCCGAAGCTCGTGATCTGGTCGGGGTCCTTCACCGTGGAGCGGGCGATCTTGTCGACGAACGCCGGGGGGCCGTAGGCGGTGCCGGGGGCCTGGATCTTGATCGAACGGGAGCGGAGGTCGGACATGCGAACTGCCTCTTTCGGGGCAGGGTGTAAACCGATGGGGAGTGGCGGCACGGACAATGCAGGCGGCCAGTTGATTCCCCTTGGGCTAGGATCCGGTCCACGGAACCCTATGCGAAGAGCCCTCCTCCTCGCACGAAACAGCAAACATTTAAAGGACCGTCTGGGTCCTGTGTTTTACCCAGAAAACTTCTGCGTAAAGCACAGGACCCACAGAATGGGCCGAAGTGTACGTTCCCGCCGTCCCCCCGTCAAGCCCAATAGTCCACCATCTCTCTTAGTGATCTCTTAGAGAGATCGTGTCTGGGCGTATTGATTTCTTCCATAAAAGAGGGTAGCATCGGCATGCCAAAGGCCCCGGTAGCTCAACTGGATAGAGCAGGAGGGTTCTAACCTCAAGATTGTAGGTTCGAGTCCTACCCGGGGCACCACTGGATTTGCTTCGCTCGCTCATACTTCGATAAACTTAGTATAGTCCTGAGCTCGTCAATGAGTCATGGTCATTGACCGCTGATGAACCGCCCACCCTCTCCGCATATGGTGCCTATAGCACAATGGTAGTGCACCGGGTTGTGGTCCCGGCTACGAGAGTTCGATCCTCTCTAGGCACCCCACAAAAAATCCTCTCGGAGGATTTTTTGTTTAAACAATCTTCTTGACGCAGGCATTATTATGGCATTATAATGCCTCTATATGATGGAACGAAAAATTATTAGGGTTGGGACGTCAGCCGCGGTGATCCTGCCGCAAGGGATGCTTAAGGAAGCCGGAGTAAAGATTGGGGATGTCGCTCAGGTGGCCATTTCGAAACCTTGGAAACGTGCCGCCTCAACTCCGAAGCACCCAAACATCTTGAAGATTGCAGAGGAGGTCATCGAAGAGTACCGGCCACTTCTAAAAAAGCTCGCTGGCGCATAGGTGTGGTCTACCTTACCGCCGAGCAGATTTTAGTGATCCATCGTTTCGTTCTGGAACAAACGACAGGATCCGATGGGGTTCGGGATATGGGGTTGCTTTTGTCTCTTGCACATAAACCACAGACCATGTTTGGGGGAGAAGACGTCTATCCAGATCTTTTTCAGAAAGCCGCTGTTTTGTTCGAGGCATTGGCCAACTATCATGTATTCGTTGATGGAAACAAGCGAACGGCTTTTACCTGTACCGAGATTTTTTTGAGAGCCAATGGAAAACGTTTACATATCACCGTGGACCAAGGGTACCGCTTCGTTCTCCAAGTCGCGCCGAAACAAAAAACCATTCAGGAAATTACCCGCTGGTTGGAAGATCACGCTCGTTAACTTTTCCGATGAAATTTCTTGTGCACCTCACGTAACGTTTTGTCCGTAACATGTGTGTACACTTGGGTCGTTGTGATGGAAGCGTGACCAAGCATGGCCTGCACAGAACGGATGTCGGCGCCGTTGCGCAAAAGCGTCGTCGCGTATGTATGGCGAAGCACATGCGGCGTAATGCGCTTCGTAATCCCTGCAGCTTTTGCATAACGCTCTACAAGACGTTGAACGGAGCGTGGGGTAAGCGCCGCGCCGCCCTCGCGTTTTCCCGCCGCACGGTCGTGACTCGCAAAAAGAAATGGCGAGGCATCGGTCCGCTTATCAAGATAGCGCGCGAGCCACAGACGCGCATCATCCGACAAGAAAACAACGCGCGTCTTTCCCCCCTTTCCGCGAATAGTAAATTCATCACGCTTTAGGTTCACGTGCTCTGCGTGCAGGCCACAAAGCTCCGAGACCCGGAGACCAGAGGCAAACAGCGTTTCGAGGATCGCTCGATCGCGCAAACGAGAGATCGGCACTTTCTCCCACGCCCCTGTGCGCAAGGGCGCCTCAAGCAAACGCCCCAATTCATCTTCTTCCAAAAAATCAATGTGGCGAGACACCTGTTTGGCAAGTTCTATTTTTTCTGCCGGAAGCGTAGAAACATCTTTACGCGCGAGGTACTTTAAAAAACTGCGGAGCGCAATCAAATGATAATTTTGTGTCGTCGCACGGAGATTTTCGCTCTCCCGTCCATGAAGTTCCCGATTAAGCCACAAGCGGTACTTGCGCACAACCTCTTGGGTAAGTGCCGCGGGGTCTTTGAGTTTTGACCATGATAAAAACCGCCGCAGATAAAAATCGTAGTTGCGAATCGTTTTTGGCGACCGACCCTTTTCGATTTCGAGGTACTCAAGGAAGTCCGTGACAAGCTGTGCCAATGTCATAATAGAAAGCATTATACGACACATCCCGCGTCAAAACTACGTTCGACGTTGGCCAATCCTCGTTGACAGGGCCCATAACAGGGATTAGACTCTGGAAAGCCGACCATGGTGGTTCGGTGCTCAGCGCAGGCAAAGCGCACGGGGGAAGCCATAGTGAAAATCTTACCCCTTCTCCTCACGGTCATCGAAGAGTACCGGAACCCATTCAACCAGATCCTCTTCCTGGTGTTCTGTGCAACTTCCTGGTGGGTAGTGAGCGCACGCCTGAGGGCTTTCTTGTTCTTTTTCCTGAAGCACTACTCTCATGAGGAGATGTGCCGCCGCGTCGGACAGGAGGTCATCCGCGGTACGTTTCCTTTGCTTGGGGGAGGCGTATTGGGGTTTGGAGCCTGCGCATACCTGTTTGGGATTTCTACAATTATTCGTCCTGTCGTTCTTGCCATCCTCGCCCTCATCATTGGAGCCACCCTTGCCTACGGCCGGGGAATGGACCGTGTACATGGGTATCGAAGAAAGGAGGAGCAGCGCTCCTTCACGACGCTTCCATGAGAAGATCGTCCCTCGCCACCCGTCTGGGTGGCATTCGCGTTGTAAAGGTCTGTTGCGAGTGTTCACAATAAGGAGTACTATTTTTCAAGGTAGGCGATCCTCGCCCACCGTCCACCACGGAGTTCCCATGACCCGTTCACGTTCCTCCCCCCTCATCTGCCAGTCGACCGGACGCCGCCCGAATGCCCTCCTGCTGCCGCGTGCCCCGACGATCACCACCGGCGACATCACCACCGGCGGCTGACGACGCAGAGACCCACTTCCCCGGGAAGTGGGTAGAGAGATCGAGGAGTCCGGTTGTCGGTCGGGTCGTGCCATTATCTTCCGGTGGCCGGGCTCCTCACTCTCATAGAGCGCACTGCGCTCTATTCTTCTTCATCTTTTTGTGCTTACCTCTCGCCACCAAGTGACGAGGGTGCCCTCTTTGACGCCCCGCCCTCCTCGTGATAGTGTCCCCACATAACTTAGACGTTCGCCTGGGATAGGGGACCTGCGTCCCCCTGTCTCGGACGATCGCATGAAATACGTATGCTTACCCCACGCAAAAAGCAGAACATCATTACGAAGTTCCGCACGCATGCCAGCGACACCGGGTCGCCGCAGGTGCAAATCGCGCTTCTCACAAGTGAGATCGCGGACTTGACGGAGCACCTTCGTTCGCACAAGAAGGACCACTCCTCGCGCCGCGGCCTCATTAAAAAAGTGAACGAGCGCCGCCGCCTCATGAAGTATCTGGAACGAGAAGATGCCCCCGGCTACGAGAAGCTCATGAAGGCGCTTGAGTTATCAAGCTAATTCCTTTCGCGCGTCTTGTGCGCGCGGAAATTGTCTCTGCGGCCCCCTTTTGGCCGCCCGTATGATCCAATATCCTTCCGAGCGTGTCGCTGTTTTCATCGACACGCAAAACATGTATTACTCCGCTCGCAATATCTTCGGGCAAAAAGTGAATTTCGGGAATATCGTAAGTGCCGTGGTTGGGGACCGACAAATTCTGCGCGCTACCGCCTATGTCGTCTCTACAAAGACGGGGGAGGAGGGGGCCTTTTTCGAGGCGCTGCAAAAATCTGGCATTGATACAAAAGAAAAACAACTTGCAGAATACTTTTCTGGAATTAAAAAAGCCGACTGGGACGTAGGCATCACGGTAGATGCTATTGCCATCCTCGATATGGTAGATGTCATCGTTCTTGTGTCGGGCGACGGAGATTTCATCCCCCTTGCTCGCTATGTGCAGTCGCGTGGGCGCCGTTTCGAAGTCGCCGCCTTCCGCGAGACGACATCCTCCCAACTGGTCGAGGTTGTAGATCGCTACGTAAACCTCTCGGAAGATAAACGGAAATTTTTGATTGGAAAGTCCCGAAAACCTGCGCAAAAAATGACACGCGGGGGTGAGGCCCTTGTCGAAATGGACCAAGCTGATAATCTACCGGCAGACATGCCCTCAAATCCTCGAGTGGTCCGTCCGAGGCGTGTTTCCTTCTAATTTACTCCTTAATTTGTTGCCGTTGGTGCAGGATGAAGAGATCCCTAAGGGTCTTTGATCTTGCACGAACGGACGTCTTCGTATGCAGACACAGCGTTTTGAGATTGAGTGGGGCGGGAGACCGCTCGTGATTGAGACAGGAAAATTCGCCCTCGCCGCAAGCGGGGCATGCACCGTGAAGTACGGCGAGACGATTGTTCTTGCCACCGCCGTAATGAGTGAAAAGCCGCGAGAAGGAATGGACTTTTTCCCTCTCACCGTCGACTTTGAGGAAAAACTTTACGCCGCCGGGCGTATTAAGGGTTCGCGCTTCATCAAAAAAGAAGGCCGCCCAACGGACGAAGCTATTTTGGTCGGTCGTTACATTGATCGAGCCGTTCGTCCGCTCTTCGACGACCGTCTGCGCCACGAGATACAGGTCATCGTGACGGTTCTTTCATTTGATGGAGAGAACGACCCGGATGTGATTGGTCTTATCGCCGCTTCGTGCGCACTTCACATGAGTAACATCCCCTGGAACGGGCCACTCGCGAACATTCGCGTGGGAAAAGTCGGCGACGAATGGGTCATCAATCCCACATACGCCGCGCGTGAAAAGTCCGTTCTGGATTTGGCGTTCGCCGGTACTGAAGACAAGGTTCTGATGGTTGAGGCGGGAGCAAAGGAAGTATCGGAAGATGTTGTTCTTGACGCGTTTGCGTTTGGGACAAAGCATCTGCGCAAAGTGCTCGGCCTCCTTGAAGAGGTCCGAGCGAAAGTCGGAAAAGAAAAAACTAATCCTCTCGCCCTTCTCTCGGAAGAAGAGCAAAAGCGTGAGGCGCGAAAGTCGGAGGTGGCAGCCCTGGCAAAACCAATCATCTGCAGCGACATCCAAAAATATTTTTTCGCCGAGCCGCAGGCAAGCAAGTCTGACCGCCGCGTGGCAAAGGAACAGATCAAGAAAAACGTCGCTCTGGCCCTTACGGAAGCAGGTGTCGCCGCTGAAGAGATCGGGTACGGAACATCCATGATAGGAGAGATTTTGGAAAGCGAGGTAAGCCGCTTGATTATCGAAGAGGGCCGGCGCGTGGACGGTCGCGAGCTCGATGATATTCGCCCACTGGCTTCGGAAGTCGCTCTTTTTGAGCGCACACATGGTTCCGGACACTTCATGCGCGGCGAAACACAGGTACTTTCCGTCGTCACGTTGGGCGCCCCCGGGGACGAACAAACGCTCGACGGTATGGAAACGGTCGGCACGAAGCGGTACATGCACCACTACAACTTCCCTCCCTATTCCGTGGGAGAAGTGAAGCCTTTGCGCGGCCCGGGCCGGCGCGAGATCGGCCACGGCGCCCTGGCAGAAAAAGCGCTTATGCCCGTTCTTCCAGAGAAAGAAGCCTTCCCCTACACCATCCGCGTCGTCTCGGAAGTTCTCACCTCAAACGGATCGAGTTCGATGGGTTCCACTTGTGGATCAAGTCTTGCTCTCATGGACGCAGGCGTGCCTATTTCTTCTCATGTTGCCGGCATTGCTATGGGTCTTGCCACTCTCCCCGACGGGCGGTGGAAAGTCATTACCGATCTCCAAGATTTGGAAGACGGGGATGGGGGAATGGACTTTAAGATCGCGGGAACACAACAGGGCATTACCGCCATTCAAATGGACACAAAAACCGACGGACTTACCGCCGAGATCGTGAAGGAAACAGTCACGCGCGCAAAGTCCGCCCGGCTTCGTGTCCTGGACGTGATGGAAAAAGCCATTCCGTCACCGCGTCCAGACCTCTCTCCTTATGCGCCACGCATCATAAGCCTTCGCATCAATCCTGAACTTATCGGTTTGGTTATTGGCCCCGGGGGAAAGACCATCAACGAAATTATCAAGGTCACTGGCGTACAAGCTATTGATATTGAGGACGACGGTCTTGTGATGATTACTTCCATGAACGCGGACGCTGCACAGAAAGCGCACGAGTGGGTGCAAAACCTCACACGAGAAATTGTACGTGGAGAACAGTTCCAGGGAAAAGTTACGCGCATCATGGACTTCGGCGCCATTGTGGAGTTTCTCCCCGGCAAAGACGGCATGGTACACGTGAGTGAGCTCGCGCCGTGGCGCGTGGAAAAAGTGGGCGACATCGTGAAGCTCGGCGATGAGGTGACGGTAAAGGTTCTCGACGTTGACAAAGACGCTGGACGTATTAGTCTGTCTATGAAGCAGGCAGAAGGAAACGACTATAGCAAGTTTCCGCGCCCGGCTCCGCGATCAGAAGGAGAGCGTCGGCCATCCGCAAGACACGATGCCGGACGCTCCTCCCGCCCGCCGCGCCCATAACAGCCATGCCCGAACGATTAAACATCCCCCTTTACCACTCGACAGCTCGCCCGCAAAGGCGAGCTGTTTGGCACATAGCCCTCACGCTTCTTACCCTCCTTCTTCTGCTTGGCATCGTGCGCTTCTTCTCTATTAAAGACCCCTTCCGGGGCATGGTCCCCGAGCAGGCACAAGGCGTCGTCGTGCTCTACCCCAATAGGACACAGTGGAGCACGATCCTTTCCGCCGTAGGCAGCACCCCCCTTATCCGCGGAGGACTCACACTCCGCGATATTGGCCCTCATATTCACGGAAACCTTGCACTCTTTTTTCTTCCAGATAACGAGCGCGTACTCCTTTTTGAGGGACGACTCCCGGATGAAGATGCAGAGAAACTCCGTGGAGCGGGGTTTTCTGTGAAGGAACCGCGAGAGGGGATCTACGCTATATCAAGCACGGATGATCTTGTCCTTAAGCCCGCAGACATGCCTTTCCGTTATTTTTCGTGGCTTCTGCCAAGAGCCGCTGGAGAAATCTTCCTTCTTGATGAGTGGCGCTCCGCGTGGGTGGGGACCATTGTCATCGAAGAAAATGCGGTGGGGATTGTGACAAAAGGTGAGTCAGGCGACGGGCGATTCATCCCAAGTGACGATGTGGAGTTTTTCGCTAGTTTCAGGGAAGATATGATCTCGGTTCCTCCTATAGCCAACACGCTCTTCGCCCATTTCACCGGTGGGCAAGAGCTCGGGGATGTCCTTACCGGCCTCCTTGCAAATGGAGGAAGTTATCTACAGAAATCAGACAATCAATTCATCTACCAATTCAAAAATGCTCTTCCAGAAGCAACACTACGGAAACTCCTTCTAACAAAGATTGCCCTTGAAAATCCCTCTAAAGTAAGGCAAAAACTGCCAGACGGGAGCACATTCTACGACCTTGTTGCCATAGAGGACAGCAAAGATATTGAGCGCGCAGAGAACAATGGTTGGGTAATACTTCAAACAAAGAACAACGCCCTTATTGCAGCAACATCTGTAGAGGAAAGCACAACTTTCATAACAAACTCGCCAAACTTGGCCCTTTCTTTGGAAGTTAACGGGGAAGTATCTTCGGCGAAGACTACCTGCGGAATAAATCAGGGCTTTTATGCTTCTGTCCCAGCAATTACAAGAGGGCTAACCTCTGGCATCCACGAGTTTTCCACAGTTGCTGACATACCAGCATCAAATTTTGTCTACGTTGGTCTGAACAAACGGATTTTCTACAATAGAATCGACTTCTGTTTATAATCATTTACAAAATTTTCTTTAGGAGTTGTGGATAAGTGACGAAGTGACGAAAGTTCTTGCCCAATACACAGTTACTTGACACCATTTTTAGCAAAGTTTTTGGCTACAATAGCGTTGACTTTCCGTGCTCAAGATGATATTATTGATGCGTACCCTTCAGGTCTTTCTACAATCCCGACTTCCAACGGGGAAGTTTTCCGAAAGCGAGTATCGGTCTATGTCCTTTCGGAAAATATCCCACTTCTTTACTATTCTGCGTAAGAGTGACTCGAGCAGAGCTCGGTTCGCCCATCCTCAAGATGACCCCCATAGGGCCATTATTGGGCAAAACCAATGAATGGTAGAGGAGTTGAAAGTCCTTGCAGTGGTTGAGTGCTGAAAAGGACACTGAGTTGTGTGGGGAATTACCCATCTCCCCAGAACCCAGTGTCCTTCACTAAGCAATCCTACTGCTTCCTCTTAGGAGGCAACGCAACAATTCACCGAGGCGTTCGCCTCCTCTTTCTTTTTCTTAAGGAGACGTGTTATTGTGGATTCCTATGAATAAGCCGTTTATTGAAGAAATGAAGCAGGTGCTCCTCGCAGAAAAAAAGCGTGTAGAAGACGAGCTTTCGCGTTTCGCGCACCGTGTAAAAGCGGTGACGGGCGAAGCAGATTTTGAAACGGATTATAAAGACACCGGTTCGTCAGAAGATGACAACGCCGCTGAAGTGGCAAACTACAGCGACAATCTTTCTCTTGAAAATACGCTAGAGAAAGTTTTGCGGGATACAAACGCCGCGCTAAAACGCATAGAGAAAGATGAGTACGGCATGTGCCGCTACTGTAAGGGGGAGATCAGCGAGGCTCGGCTCCGCGCCCGGCCCACATCGTCGAGTTGCGTGTCATGCAAAAAGACACTTACGCAAGAGGTATAGTGGGAGGAATCGCCCTTCTTGATTTAGGATGGCGATTTTTTCTTTTGGAAACAGCCGGGCGCGTCTACCGGAATATGGGCGCGGGATTTAGCCTTCCTGTTCCTGCATGGATTATTCTTCCGCTCTCTGCGGTTCTTATTGCCTCTCTCATCATCTTTGTCCGCCATGTGCAAGAACCCCTGCCACGTACGGCTCTTTTTGCCGTCATTGTCGGTGCCTTGTCAAACCTCACTGATCGCATTGTTCACGGATTTACAACAGACTACATTTTCCTCCCGCACGGCGCTGTCATAAATGCTGCGGACATCTTAATTGTCTGCGGCATTGCCGTTTTTCTTTTCTCTCATCCACAACCGCGCATTGACAAGTAGGTACTTTTGTGGTGGAATAGGAGCATAAAGATCTCCCCCTAGCGGTGAGATTTTATGTTTTCAGGCATTCAAACGGCAACGATTGTTGGAGTGAAGGCGGCACCTGTGCGTGTAGAGACATCTTTAAGTTCCGGCTTGAGCCAGTTCCATTTGGTGGGGCTTCCTGAAGTCGAGGTGAAGGAGGCAAAAGAGCGCGTGCGATCTGCCATCCGGTCCTCCGGTCTTCCATTTCCTCGTGGGCGGATTACCGTGAGTCTAGCGCCAGCCACAACAAAAAAACAAGGCGCGCATTTCGACGTCCCTATCGCTCTGTCCATTTTGCAGGCAGAGAAAGTCGTAAAAAGCGAAACGCTTACAGGATTCTTTTTCGGTGAGTTATCGCTTTCAGGAGAGGTTTCTCCGGCTACCGGTACGCTGGCGCACGCTTTGTGTGCCCAAGAACACGGGGCAGAAGTTTTGTTTGTCCCCCCGAAAAGTCTTGAAGAAGCGCGGCTCGTGCAGAATATTTCCGTCGTCTCTGCCCCCACGCTTGGATCTCTCGTGGATCACCTCAACGGGCAGACGCTCCTTCCCGTGCACACGAGTTGCGACATGGCACAACTCGCGGGACGCATACCCCCAGCGATAGACTTCGCCCATGTGCGCGGACAAGAAGCGGCAAAGCGCGCCGTGGAGATTGCCGCGGCGGGCGGGCACAATATTTTGTTAAACGGCACGCCGGGGTCTGGGAAAACCATGTTGGCGCGGGCGCTTCCTTCCATCCTCCCGCCGCTCCAATATGCAGAGACACTTGAAGTAACGACCATCCACTCGATCGGTGGCGCGCTGACCACACAACAACCGTTTTTAACCGACCGCCCATTTCGGTCACCGCATCACTCAAGTTCGGCTATCTCCATCATCGGTGGCGGGCCGTGGCCAAAACCAGGGGAGGTAAGTCTCGCACATCGCGGCGTGCTCTTTCTCGATGAACTTCCGGAATTTCCACGGCATGTGCTTGAACACTTGCGCCAACCCCTGGAGGATGGCGAGGTGACGGTGGCCCGCGCGGCGGCGACGTTTCGATTCCCCGCGCGTTTCATGCTTGTGGCGGCCATGAACCCGTGTCCGTGTGGGTTTGCCTTTGATCCAACACGTGAGTGTTCGTGCTCCGAGCGCCGCATAGAGGACTACCAAAAGAAGATCTCCGGACCGCTGTTGGATCGCATTGATCTCTACGTCCATGTGCCGCGTGTAGAGACAGACCGGTTGACACAGGAAGAGGAGGCCGAGCGCTCGGAGACGATTCGTGCACGCGTCGCCGCCGCGCGCGCCGTTCAACAAGAGCGGTTTGCAAAACAAACATGGCTCACAAATAGCGAGATCCCTTCCGGGCACATCCGTGTCCATTGCACCCCTGACGCTGACGGGAAAAAACTCCTTGCTTCCGCTATGGAAAAATACCAGCTCTCTGCTCGTTCCTACACTCGCGTGCTCAAAGTTGCCCGTACCATCGCCGATCTCGATGGGAGTATAGGCGTCACCGCCACGCACATCGCCGAAGCCTTGCAATACCGCCCCTCCCCCCGCCTCGGCTAAGGCTTCAACAAAGGGGTCAGACCCCGGGTCTGACCCCTCACACTAATTATGCCAAGAAAACTACGCGTTGATTTCCCTGGAGCTGTGCACCATGTGAATGGTCGCGGGAATAACAGAATGATTGTTTTCCACAGCGACGAAGATCGTGAGATGTTCCTTGATTTGGTTGGAAAGGAGATTCTCTTGCAGAAGTGGAAATGCTTCGAATACGCCCTCATGGATAATCATTATCATTTCCTTCTAGAAAGCTGCGGGAATCTTGCAACAGGGATGAAGAACATTTGTGGAATATTTACGCAAAGGATAAACCGTAAATATGACCGATCTGGCCACGTTTTCCAGGGAAGGTACGGTTCTGTCCTCGTAAATTCGAACCCGCACCTATTCGAATTAGCACGGTACATCGTGCTGAATCCTACAAAAGCCGGGTTGGTAAAGCGGCCAGAAGATTACAAGTGGAGCAGTTATCGAGCAATGATAGGCCTTGAAAAACCACCAGAGTGGCTGGATGTGAGTTGGATCGTGAATTGTGTGGGGGACGGGAGCAAAGATCCACGATCTGTGTATAAAAAATATGTTGAGGAATCCATATTCCTAGCATAGGGGTCAGACCCGGGGTCTGACCCCTACTACGAATCGCTGGATGATTTCGGGGATGGCGCCGAGGAGGTCGTATCCCTGGAGCGCATCGGGGTCAGCCCATGCATACTGATCCGCCTTGCCCTCCTCGAGAGACACGGCGTTGTTTTCTGTTCTGCATTGGTAACAGTGCAGGTGGATACGAAGCGTAGAACCATCCGGCATTTCCCAGTCGTGAGGATGCACACCGAGAAATTTCTGCCCCTTGGCCTCAATCCCCGTCTCCTCCATGAGCTCCCGCCGAGCGGTACTCATCGGATCCTCTCCATTTTCAACTTTCCCGCCAGGAAACTCCCACTTCTTGTCCCATATCGGGTTTGCATGACGCCGACGAATGAGGAGAAGTTTGTCGCCAAAAAACACGAGCGCGATCGCGACAGTTATTTCTTTCTGTTCACCCATAAATTTCGTACGGGTTCTGCAGCGCCCCCACAAGGGCACGGAACGCCTCACGGGAAAAGAAAAGAGACACGGTGTTTTGGTTTGGATGGATATTGAGACCATCAGCACACCCCCACACGTCGCGACCAACTAAATAACGCACTGAATGCTCATGATCATTCAAAAGTCCAAGAGGCGAGACCGACCCCGGCTCAAGCCCAAGACGCGCACGCAATTCATCGGCCGAGCCGAAGGTAAGTTTGTTTGTGCCAAGATGCTTTCCCAGCACTTTTAAATCCATCCGCTTATCCGCCGGTAATGTTACAAGGAAAAACCGTCCCGTACCTTTGTCTTTCAAAAATAAATTCTTGCACGCCATCCCCGGCACGTGTTTACAGTGCACTTCTGCTTCTTCGCACGTAAAAACCGCCGGGTGATCAAAGCGCTCAAACGAAATATTGTGCGCGTTCAAAAACGCTAAAGCCTCTTCCATACCCGAGCACTCTACCCCAGCCTTTCCAAGAAAGCGAGATAATCCGTGCGACAAAGAAACTTTCGCTTTGCGTGTGCGGGGTTTTGTGCGACACGAAGCTGTCTCCCACACGCCGTGCATGCCGCCTCCATAAACACTCCGCAATTCGCTTCCGCCCAAAGATCCTGCATGCGCGCAATGAAATGTTTTCGTGGGGGAGCAATCGTGTGACGCGCATAAAAATCAACCTCTTGTGGAATGAGCGAAAACCGTCGACGCGCAACATCATCGTACAAAGCAACGTTGGCCCACTTTGCAAGATCCTTGCAGTGATCGGGAAGCTCGGAAACGTTTTTACATTGTGCCGCAGTAGCAAGGTCCCCTACCGCGCCGTCACCCTCTGGATCATAAAACATGCAGCCTATGCCACGCGCTTCCTCCTCCGTCATCCCAAACCATACCGGCGCTCCGGAGTCTTTCCAATAACTTGGCGAGTACCCTGCAGGAAAAAACTCCCCATACTCTCCTCGCTCGAGCATCGCGCACTTGAGCGCATCTACGGTCTCCCAATATTCTGCCTCGGTATATTGTTTATTGAGAATACAAAACTTTTTGTGCTGAAGCCCGACGCACCCAAAGCAGTCTTCGCAGTTGTAACACAGAAGGCAATATTCCATGTTGCGCGAGCCAATTGTGAGAAAACAGAATTTGCACATTTGGCTTCGGTTTAGTGAAGCACTGTAATAGACATCCGCTGAGCCAACGGGGTAACCCGTATAGGCACATCGCTCTGCTCTCCCCACGCTGAAGTTGCAGTGTGTGAGATCGGTTGCGCCATCTTCGCAAAAATATGAATCTGTCACGCGTGTGGTCTTTGTAAGATATTCCCCCGAAGAGTCAGAGACTTGTTCGTTAAAGTTCTCTGGCCATACCGCATCTCTCTCCATCAGATCACGGAATTGCTTCAGGTGGGTCTCCGCCACTACACGCGAACCCAGACCAACTCCTGCTCGCCGTCGCTCCCATTCCGTTTTTGTGAGTTGCTCATTGAACCACAGGTACTTTGCATTGCGCCTATTGGTGGCCCCAAAACAATTCTCACAGTTGCGACAATCAAAAAGAAACGCGCTCTTCATACAGTCCGCACTCTCGCGCACAAACTGGCACTCATAGATACGACGCGAGTGCACGATATTGAAAGATGATTGGATGGCAAACCCTTGATACACTTCCGCAGAGTCCTCTGTATCCATGGCCACATGGCAATAGAGTGAGTCCTTTGTCTTTGAAGCCCCCACGAACATACTATTCTCGTCTCCTTGAGAAACGAAGGCAACAGAATTTACCGGCTCGATGTGATTGCGATTCGCAGGCATGGGCACCGCGAGCTGAAGCGCACGCCATTGGGGAAAGAAGGGGGCGACGACATCCACGTCACGCCCCGCATGCACAAAGTCCTTCGTAAACCACTCCTTATCGGGGAGCACTTTCACGCCGCTTGAAGGATGCACGGTACAAATAACAGGTGCCCCCGTCTCCGGATGCTTTTGGTACCAAAGTTGAAACCCTACATACCACGCCCCATGGTGTTGCCATCGTGTTTGCGGAGCCACCGCCGACGGAGGAACAGAAAACTTCCGGCAGATTTCTATCTCGTCCTCGTCCATCGTCCAGCGCTTTCCCGTTAACTTGCACGTTCGTTCGCCAGATTTGGTAGCATCCAGGATTGTGCTAACCTTCACGTCAAATTTTGGTGTGTGGGACATAAACTTATCCATATTTTGTACCTGGTACCGGCGCCAGGCGTCGTTACTCCCGTGCAATGAAGTAGATGATGACCAGCGTCGCAATCCAACAGACACCGATAGCATCAAGTAACCGCATGCGGTCTTGAAATTCTTCCCACGATGCCCAGCCACCGCGCTTCCACGACCACCGGCGTCCAAACAGTACGAGCACGACAAGAGCAACGATCCCCGCGATCGGGACGAGCGAGAGAAGAAACCACACATACAGCCGTGCTCCAAACGCCCACCCCTGCGTCCACAGGAGCGCCCCAAGCGAGGGCCCGCGCAAGTACCGTGCACGCACAGCCTCTGCAGGTTCCATAACTAGATGCACGCCGCACGCGCCACACTTTTTATTCCACTCCTCCACAAGCGCCTTGCAATTCTGGCAGACGGGATCCTTCATATCTAGCGAAGATACTCAAGAGGGTTATAAAACCGTCCATTGCCGATCACTTCGAAGTGGAGATGTGTCCCTGTAGACCGTCCTGTATTTCCGCATAGGGCAATGGGCGTCCCGGCCGTCACGACCGTCCCGCGTGTCACATAAAGTTTCGCGTTGTGCCCGTAGCGAGTTTTCAATCCGTTGCCATGATCAATTTCCACCGTATTGCCGTACCCTGCGCGCCATCCGGAATACACGACTTCTCCGTCCGCAGCAGCATAGTTGCTATTCGTCGAAGAGAG
The DNA here is from genome assembly GCA_016187485.1 of Candidatus Uhrbacteria bacterium. Taxonomy (NCBI): domain Bacteria; phylum Candidatus Uhriibacteriota; species Candidatus Uhrbacteria bacterium. The sequence goes on from JACPJO010000004.1 coordinate 254,571, forward strand.
GTGACCATTGCAATCAATATCAATACCCGTATGACGCCAACCGAAGTATTGCGTGATGTAACGCAAGTCCGCCGGCCACACCCACTTGCCTGAACCGGCCGGAAGCGCACGGCTTGCTGATGGAGGCGTAGCGAAAAGGGAACCGACAGGTGCAACGGTTCGTACGGGGGCGGAGTAAATCACGCGCCCGCCCGGAACAACAAGTTTTTCTCCAACGTCCAGGTCATTGCCCGACGAGAGCCGATTGAAAACAATGATCGTTGCGGGGTCCGCTTGATACTTTTTGGCAATGGAAGAGACTGTCTCCCCACGTTTTACCGTATGAATGACCCCGTCCACAGGCGGAATCGTGAGCGCTTGTCCAAGACGGAGCGTGCTTCTAAAGCTCAGCCCATTCGCCCATAGAAGAGTATTCAAGGAGAGTCCGAAACGTTCAGAAATCGCCCCAAGCGTATCCCCCTCAACCACAACATAGGTCTCCACCTCACTGCGCGGAGAAACCGACGGCGCGCCTTCAGAAATCACCGGCGCCACAACAGCGCCGCCCACCGTTGTCGTTACATACGGGTCACCGATAGAGTGGTAGTCAAAACCGCCCAGTGAACCCACGACAAGTTCGGAGCCAAAATACTCCTCGGCTGGGCGAAGGTCATCGAAAGATGTTGTTGCGACAACCTCCTCCACCGCAGAAGGGGAAAGGTCGTTGCTCACGAGGGCAAACAGTAAACTGTGCGTCCCAAACCCTTCCGCTTGAACGCGGCTCGTGCGCAGGCTCCCCACACCGACAAAGACAACAAGAAAAAGAATGAGGACGTGCGGCGCCCATCGGTTGGAAAAAATGTACACCGGGTGACGTTTAAGTGGAGCGGAAAGATCCGAGGAGGTTTTGCGCACACCGCTCCACCCACGATACCCCCACACAACAAATTTGCGAAAAACAAAACGCCCCGTACTTGCGAAGGGACCAAGCACGGTGCGGGAAAGCTCTGCCGTAAGCTGGCGCATATGGACAAGCCCTCGTAAAACTCCGAGGGCCGCGCGCACTGCATATTGTTTTACGAATAACACACTGGCCCAAACGGTATCAATTTTTCCGCTCCGCGTCAAAGGGGTCAGACCCCTCGCGAGGGGAGGCGTCTGACCCCACATCAAACGGATGCCAAAGAGGCGAACACTCCCCAA